>JAZSDE010000127.1:0-5518 GCA_045531015.1 Faecousia sp. | reverse complement strand
ATCTTGACGGCGACGAGGCGGGCCTCAAGAGCGCCACCATTATGATAGAGGGTGAAAATGCCTACGGTTTCCTCAAGAGCGAGCACGGCATCCACCGTCTGGTGCGTGTCTCCCCCTTTGACTCGGCAGGCCGCCGCCACACCTCCTTTGCAGCCATCGAGGTAATGCCCGAGATAAGCAACGACAACGAGATAGAGCTGCGGGACGAGGACATCGAAATGCAGGTCTACCGTTCCTCCGGCGCAGGCGGTCAGCACATCAATAAGACCAGCTCTGCCGTTCGCCTGATCCACAAGGCCACAGGCATCGTGGTCGCCTGCCAGACCGAGCGAAGCCAGTTCCAAAATAAGGAAAACTGTCTGCGTATGCTGCGGTCTAAGCTGGTGGAAATCCGGGAGCGGGAGCATTTGGAGAAGATCTCCGATATTAAGGGCGTGCAGAAGAAGATCGAGTGGGGCAGCCAGATCCGCAACTATGTCTTTATGCCCTATACCCTTGTTAAGGACACCCGCACCGGCTGTGAGACCGCCAATGTAAATGCTGTTATGGACGGCGCGCTGGACCCCTTTATCAACGCCTATCTGACCTGCACGGCAACCGGCAATTGGGTCACAAAATAAAATTTCGGAAATGCAATAAAATGCTTGCAATTTCAGAAACCTTGTGGTACAATATCGTGGCTATTATGCCCCATATGGGGTAATTTCGAGTATTTTCGCTTTATGCGTTGGAAGCTGTAAGCGGAGGGAGGTTACAATTATGATGGAAATTGTCAAGTATGTAGTAATCGGTCTGGAGGTTCTCACCAGCATTGCGCTGATCATCATCATTCTGATGCAGTCCGGTAAGGAGTCCGGCCTGGGTGTCGTTTCCGGCAACAGCGATTCCTATATGAACAAGAACGGCAGCGGCAGCTTAAACAAGAAGCTGGCTTCCGCTACCAAGTGGGTCGCAGCTGCTTGGATCCTGCTTACCCTGATCCTGTCCCTGATCTAATGAAAAAAGTGCGGTGACAAATGTCACCGCATTTTTACTGAAAGGTGATTTCTATGGAATTGAGAAAATTGGCTGGACTCCAGCCGGAAAAGGTCTTTTATTACTTTGAAAAGCTGTGCGAAATACCTCACGGCTCGGGCAATACCAAGGGAATAAGCGACTATATCTGCGCTTTTGCCCGGGAAAACGGCATCCGCTATATGCAGGACGCGCTTAACAATGTGCTGCTCTTTGGGGAGGCGACGCCCGGCTATGAGGATAGGGAGCCTGTGATTTTGCAGGGCCATATGGATATGGTCTGCGATAAGGATGAAGATTGCCCGCTCGATATGGAAAAGGACGGCTTGGACGTTACCCACGACGGTCTGCACGTTTTTGCCCGCGGTACTACTTTGGGCGGTGATAACGGCATTGCGGTGGCGATGGCTATGGCGCTGCTGGCGGACAAAACCATTCCCCATCCTGCGTTAGAGGTCATCATCACCGTGGACGAGGAGACCGGTATGGACGGCGCGGTGGGCATTGACCTGAGCAGCCTTAAGAGCCGCAGAATGATCAACTTAGACTCCGAGGACGAGGGCGTTTTCACCGTCTCCTGCGCCGGTGGCGCCCGGGCGGAGATGAAGCTGCCGGTGTCCCGCCGGGCGGTTTACGGTCCCTGCATTAAGCTGACAGTGGAAGGCCTGCAGGGCGGTCACTCCGGTGTGGAGATCCACAAAAGCCGGGCAAACGCCAACAAGGTGATGGGCGAGCTTTTGGAGCGGGTGCAGGCGCTGATGCCCCTGTGTCTCACCAAATTGGAGGGTGGCGCAAAGGACAACGCCATTCCCCACACCGCCACAGCTACGATGGTGGCGATGGGGATAGATCTGCAGCGGATCAATGCTATTACGGAGGCACTGCAGGCAGAGCTTCGCGAACAGTACGATGAGCCAAATGCCATCGTGCGGGGGGACGATGTGGATGCCTTGGGCGGCAATGCCCTCTCTACCGAGGATACCGCTAAGGTTATTGGACTTCTGCAATCCGTACCCAATGGCGTGGAGTCCTTCAGCGAGGATATCGAGGGCTTGGTGCAGACCAGCCTGAATCTGGGCATTATCCACTTGGATGACTGTATGCGCCTGACCTTCTCTGTGCGCAGCAGTGTGGAGGTGGAGAAGCGGGCGCTTCTAAACCAGCTTCGTGATCGGGCGGAGTTCTTTGGCGCGGAATATTCTGAGCGGGGACATTATCCTGCCTGGGAGTATCGGAAGGAGTCGCCGCTCCGGGAGCAGATGGTTGCGGTTTATGAGGAAATGTACGGCAAAACCCCCGAGGTGGTGGCCATCCACGCAGGCTTGGAGTGCGGTCTGCTTGCCGAAAAGCTGCCGGGCCTTGACTGCGTTTCCATCGGCCCCAATATGCAGGACATTCATACCAGCCGGGAAAGACTGGACATCGGCTCTACCGCGAGACTTTGGCAGTATCTGCTGAGATTACTTGAAAAAATGTAAGAAAAAGCCACCCGGGAGGGTGGCTTTTCTAATTGACAGTGGACAATTGACAATTGTGATATTGCGCGGCGAAATCCCTTCCCCCGGGGGGAAGGTGGCTGAACGCAAGTGAAGCCGGATGAGGAACGGCGAAATTTGAAACATTGCAGAATGTCTGATCGTTGTACAAATCTATCATTTATCGCCGCATTCCTCACCCGGTTTTTGCTCTGCAAAAACCCCCCTCCCCCCGGGGGAGGGGATATGGTGCAGCGATAATTGTCAATTGAATAATTCCGTACTCAGGTAGCGGTCGCCGCCGTCGGGGAAAATAACGGCGATGCGTTTCTTCGTATTCTCCGGACGGCGGGATAGGGCTATGGCGGCGTGGAGGGCTGCGCCGGAGGAAATGCCAACCAAGATACCCTCGCAGTCACGGAGCCTCCTTGCGGCGCTGTAAGCCGCCTGCTCGGTCACAGGGATGATTTCGTCAATGAGAGAGGTATCCAATATCTTGGGAACAAAGTTGGCGCCAATGCCCTGCAGGCCGTGCTTGCCGGCCTTGCCACAGGATAGCAGGGGAGAGGCGGCAGGCTCTACCGCAACGATCTGAATATCGGGGTTTTGCTTTTTGAGATAGCGGCCGCAGCCGGTGATCGTGCCGCCGGTGCCAACGCCGCAAACGAGGATGTCAATTTGCCCCTCTGTGTCTTTCCACAGCTCAGGGCCGGTGGTCTCTTCGTGGGCGCGGGCATTGTTTTCGTTTTCAAATTGCTGCGGGATGAAGCTGCCGGGGATTTCTTTTTGGAGCTGCGCTGCTTTTTTTACTGCGCCGTCCATACCCTCTGCGCCGGGAGTCAGCACTAGCTCTGCGCCGTATGCTGCCAATAGCTTCTGTCGCTCTATGCTCATACTGTCGGGCATTACGATGATGGTTTTATAGCCACGGGCAGAGGCTACAGCCGCAAGGCCGATGCCTGTATTGCCGGAGGTGGCTTCGATCACCGTGCCGCCGGGAGAGAGCAGCCCCTCTTTTTCCGCTGCATTTATCATAAAGAGGGCGGCCCGATCCTTGATCGACCCGGCGGGATTATAAAATTCCAATTTTCCCATTACGGTGGCGGAAATGCCCTCCGCCTGCATAAGATGGTGGAGAGTGAGCAAGGGGGTATTTCCAATCAGCTGGGTGGCGTTGTGATAAAGCATAAAAGCACGTCCTTAATTGAATAATTAATTGACAATGGACAATTTATCCCTTCCCCCGGGGGGAAGGTGGATTTTGCGAGGAACGAGCAAAAGACGGATGAGGAATGCGGGCGGTAGACGATCGGTTTGCAGAATGAATAGACATATTCCTGTGTCTAACATTTCGCCGTTCCTCACCCGCCCCTTCGGGGCACCCTCCCCCCGGGGGAGGGGATAAGGTGCGGAGGTAATTGTCAATTCATAAAGGTTTTCTTTGATTATAACATATGCTTCTGCGGTGTCAACGATTGACAGGGAAAATGTCCTATGGTATTTTATAGCAAAGGAGTGATTTTTATGGAGAATATAGAACGGCAAATCGAAGGTTTGGTAGATTCTATTTTGGACGATTACCGCTTGGGGCGGGACATTGACCGGATGGACATTGTGCGCCGTCCCGATAAGGCGGCAGTCATTGATATGATCGATAAGCTGCGCTGGATCGTTTTCCCCGGCTATTCCCGGGATAAAAACTATAAGGTCTATAACGCAAAGCATAATTTATCTATGCTCATTGAGGATGTTTTTTATAACCTGACTAAGCAGATATCCCTGATCCTGCGGGAAGCGGGAGAGGAGACGGAAGCTGCAAAAAACAGGGCGGAAGAGATCGGCATCGCCTTTTTTCGGAAAATTCCCGCTGTCCGGGCGGTGGTGCAGACAGATCTCAAGGCTTTTTATGACGGTGACCCGGCGGCCACCGATATGAGCGAGATCATCTTTGCCTATCCGGGACTGTTTGCTATTACGGTCTACCGCCTTGCCCACGAACTGCACTTACTGAACGTGCCGCTGCTGCCGAGAATTATGACGGAGCACGCCCACAGTGTCACCGGCATCGACATCCATCCCGGCGCGACCATCGGGGAGTATTTCTTCATCGACCACGGTACCGGCATCGTCATCGGTGAGACGGCAGTTATCGGCAGGAATGTCAAGCTCTATCAGGGCGTGACCTTGGGCGCTCTGTCTACCCGGGGCGGTCAGAGCCTGCGGGGCGTGCGCCGCCATCCCACTATTGAAGACAATGTGACCATCTACGCCGGCGCATCTGTCTTGGGTGGTGATACAGTCATTGGTCAAGGCTCAGTCATCGGCTCCAACGCCTTTATTACAAAGTCCATCGCACCCTGCACCACGGTGAGCATTAAAAATCAGGAGCTGCAGATGAAGGTAAGAGCCGGCTGCTGCGAGGAGTTTAAGAATTAAAAAGGCTCCCTTGTGTAAAGGGAGCTGGCAAAAATCTTTGATTTTTGACTGAGGGATTGTCGCTTACCGATAGGCTACAACCCCTCCGTCAGCCTGTTCGGCTGACACCTCCCCTTACACAGGGGAGGCTTTTTTGCGTTCAGTCACCGAAGGTGAAAATGTCTTTGAAGCGGTCTTTGAAGATGGCGTAGACCTTGTCGAGAATGGCTTCGTCCTGTACGCTGACGTAGTTTTCGTTTTCTTCGTCAACGGGCTGGATCTCCAAAATGATGATCTCAGCGGCGTCCTCTTCGGCGGGAGTCAGGACGATATATTCCTTGCCCTCGTACTCCACGCAGTCCAAATATTCAAAGCTGCAGTCCTCACCGTTCTCATCTGTAAAAGTAACGATGGAAACTTCCTCTTCGTTCAGTTCCAGTTCCTTATTGTCCATAATGCTTCTCCTTTCAAGGTTTTCTTTATTATAGGGCAAAGAGGGTGGGCTGTCAAGAAAATGGTATTGCCTTCTTAGGGGAAATTTGGTATAATTTACTTAGCGGGAAGCCCCGTTGACAATGATCGGGGTGCGGTGCGGACGACACAATGGTCGCCCC
>JAZSDE010000088.1:0-4294 GCA_045531015.1 Faecousia sp. | reverse complement strand
GATTCGCTGCGCGGAGCACCACGCCTCCCCTACAGCCTCTTTCGATGATGCATATTAAAATCCGTCCGCTTGCGGACACCACAATTGTCAATTGTCAATTAACGAGGGTGCGGTATGGCGCGACAAATGATTTTAATTTTTCGTTGATAATTTATAGCGACTATGCTATAATATTTCTTATCTTTTAGAGAAAGGCGGCGGAATAATGAAACAACATCCTATTTTGCGGTTTCTGCTACAGCTGATCCTTTTGACCCTCGCCTATTTTTCCGCCGAGCTGATCGTTGCGCTGTTTGTAGAGACAAAGGCTCTACTCCCCTATGCATTCGGTTTCTTATGGTCACTGCTGCTTGCCGCTATTTCCTTGCTGCTGCCCCGAAAAATTGGACGAGCCTTCTTCCTTGTGACCTTTTTCCTTTCCGGTGCTTACGCGCTGGCGCAGGCTGCCCACTTTGATATGTTCCGCAAGCTAACCTTTTTTACCTCCGTCTATTATGTGGGTGAGGGCGCGAAGTTTTTTATGGATATTCTCCGCTCCTTCCCTCTTTTATGGTGGCCCTGTGTTGTGTCAGTCGTAGCCATTGTCATATTTGGTACTTTATTCTTCCCAAAACGGCCTAAAAAATGGCGTTATCCCATCATAACCGCAGTGACTGCTTTTGTCTGCGTTTTGCTTTTGGTGCTTTTCCCTCAGTTCTTTATTATAGGTGACGAAGACAACCCCTCCCCTTGGGAGAACACCTACACTGCTATGTACGATGCGGAAGCGGTCTACTCCATTACAGGCTTCTACCATATGACTCTCCGGGATCTTTGGTGCAATGTGCTTTATCCCAATACAGAAGATTACGAAGAACAGCTCCCCAACAAGGCAGAGCAGATCGATAAGTACTTTGCAAATCAGGGGCAGTCCAAACCAAACGAAATGACCGGGATTTATAAAGACAAAAATGTGGTCTATGTGCTGATGGAGGCCATTGACGACTGGCTTATCACACTCGAGGGCACCCCCACAATGTACCGGCTGATGAACGAAGGCATTTCCTTTAATAACTTCTACTCCCCCGGCTTTGGCAGTGCCCGTACCTTGAGTACTGAGCTTTGCATCAACACTGGCATTTATCTGCCTACCAGCGTGGGCAGCCTCTTTGATTACGAGAAGAATCATTTTCCCCAGTCTATTGCCAATCAGGCCGTCCAAAACGGCTACAGTGCAGAGGTCTTCCACTACAATGACCCGGAATTTTACAGCCGCGGCACCTTTGAGCCGTTGTGGGGCTATCACGATTATCATGGCTACAGCGAGTATACAAATGACGAAAACCTGCTATTTGATGAGTGTACCCTCTTTACAGTTCCGGAGCTTAACGAAATCTTCTTCCGGGAGGGCAGGACCTTTAACACCATCATTACCCGCTCTGCCCATTTAAGCTACGATTATAAAGAACCGCTGACGAAATACGCCCTCTCCAAATACCCAGAGTTTCAGGGCAAATACGACAGTGAGGAAGAGGACTGCATTCGGGTAAAGGCCCGGCTTGTGGATGATATGTTTACAATGCTGCTAAGTGATCTGGAAAAGCGCGGTCGTTTGGAGGACACAGTCATTGTGGCAGTCACCGACCACTATGCCTACGGCTACAACAACCAAGAAGAAATCAAAATGCTTTCCGGCGTGGAGCACGAACTGCTCTTAGAGAAAACGCCCTGCTTCATTTGGTCGGCAGATAAGCCCCAAATAACGGTGGATAAACCCCTTTTTACTGCCGATTTGGTACCTACAATGCTAAATCTCCTTGGCATCGACTCTCCCTATCACTACTTAGGTCAGGATGCCTTCGATCCCCAGTACGATGGCTGCGTATATTTCCCGGACGGAAGCTGGATCGCCGATGGTGTGATTGCTTTCCGGAGCAGCAGCACCGCCACCTACGACATCCTTGCAAATAAGAATGGCATCGATATTACCGAAGAATATTTACTGAAAATGCAACAAAAGGCGGAAGCCTTTATTCAGGCAAACAATGCTATGCTACCCTGCGATTATTATAAGACCATAAGATAGAAAAAAGCCTCCCCTGTGCAAGGGGAGGCTTTCTATGCAATTAGAAAGGATAAGCGGCCTCGTCGCAGACCAGCACCACATTGGGATGGAACTGCAAAATGGAAGCAGGAACCTGCGGATCTACGGGACCCCAGAAGGTCTTCTTAAGGATCTCTTTCTTGTCGGCGCCGGTGACGACCATCACGATCTTCTTGGCTGCCATAATGGTACCGATGCCCATCGTAAAGGCAGCTCTGGGAACATCATCGATGGAGTCAAAGAAGCGCTTGTTGGCATCGATGGTCATTTCTGTCAGCTTTACCTCGTGGGTCATTGCGGGGAAATGGTCATCGGGCTCGTTAAAGCCGATGTGGCCATCGTGACCGATACCGAGCAGCTGCAGGTCTACACCGCCCCACTCTTCGATCTTTGCTTCGTAAGCTTCGCACATTGCCTGCACATCTTCTGCCAAGCCATCGGGCACGATGGTGTTCTCAGGCTTGATGGAAATGTGGTTAAACAGGTTATCCTGCATAAACTTGCGGTAGCTCTGCTCGTGGTCAGGCGCTAAGCCCTTATACTCGTCTAAGTTTGCAGAGCGAACGCGGCTAAAATCGATCTTACCAGCCTTCTCGCGGCGGATCAGCTCACGGTAAAGAGGCAGGGGTGTAGAGCCGGTTGCAAGACCAATAACACAAGCAGGCTTTCTCTGGATCTCTGTCTCAAACTGGTCAGCGGCGATAACGCCCATTTCCTCAGGATTTTTTACAACAATTACGCGGGGATGGATCATAGTAAGGATACCTCCTATTAAGATTTACACCTGAATTTTACCGCTATAAAACTGAGATGTCAAGGTTTTTTTACAGAATGCGGTTTTCGCTAATTTCCGGAATCCACAAACAGCTTTCCCCATTTGTCACCGTTTCAACCTGCTGCCAAATACCGGTGGGATCTTTCTCTTTTTCCGGCAGGTGGAGCAACACCACCGTTCCGAGACAGACTGCCTTTGTCAGTTCCCACGCAGAGGACGTATTGGCGTAGGCATAGGGCACGATCAGCACATCAGGCTTGGGAAACGCAGCTAATTTTTTCATCTGGATCGGGGAAGCATCGCCCATAAACCAAATACAGCGGCTTCCCTCGATCACAAAGCTATGGTGTAAAAGTCCAGGCTCGGTTTTTCCCAAATGGCGGGTCTCCACCGCCGTCACCGTTACCTCCCCTACCCGCACTTTCTTTTCAGGTAAGGACTCCGGCCCAAAAATGGGCCGGAGTTTTTTGGTTTTATAAGGGAGAAGCAACGCACAGCTAAAGTGATCCGGGTGGTTGTGGGTAAACACCAGTAAGTCCGGCGGCGTGTCCAAAAGGCTTACCGCAAGGTGCTCAGGTGTGGGCAGATACCCCTCAAGTCCCTCGCACAGACCGTCCAAAAGAATGGATACACCGTCCATTTTCAGGAGAACGCCCGCATTACAGGTGCGCTGTATCTCCATAGGCGATTACACGCCTTCCTTTGCCCGGCGGATGGTCTCAGCCTCGGTGCAGCCGGTGGTGGAAACGCGGCCTTCCAGAGGTACCAGCTTATCGTTGATGGCATCGATGATCCAGCTTGCCTGGGGGAAGAAGAACTCATCAAACTCGAAGGGAGGAGTGATCCAGTTCTTTGCACCAATAACAACGGGAGGTGCGTCCAAATCGTCGAAGCACAGCTCGGTGATATTCTTAGCCACATCGTTCATGAAGCAGCCTCTTGCGCAGGCATCGGAGACCAGAATGACCTTGCCGGTCTTCTTGACAGACTCAATGATCTTGGTGTAATCCAGCGGTACCAGGGAGTGGATGTTCAGCACATCAGCTTCCATACCGTACTTTTCGCTCAGCTCCTTGGCGGCATCCATAGCGCGGTACAGAACAGCACCGATGGTCAGGATGGTAACGTCCTTGCCGTCACGGACCTTATTGACATCGCCGAAGGGAATCTCGTAACGCTCTGCGGGAACGCCACCCTCGTGGAACTGCTCGCCCACGTCGTAGATCCTCTGGGTCACGAAGAAGACCACAGGGTCGGTGCCCTACAGAGCGGTCTCCATCAGGCCCTTAGCATCCCAAGGAGTTGCGGGGAAGCAGACCTTCAGGCCGGGGATATGGGCACACAGTGCGGTCCAGTCCTGAGAGTGCTGTGCGCCGTACTTGGAACCGACGGAAACACGCAGGACAACGGGCATCTTCAGGATGCCAGCGGACATG
>JAZSDE010000113.1:0-3415 GCA_045531015.1 Faecousia sp. | reverse complement strand
AAAGAAAACCCCTTAAGGGGTAGCCCGTAAATGAAATGCGGTCGGCAAACCATTCGGGGCCCCTTTAGGGGCAATCGTCTGTAAAAAGCCCTTCTAGGGCTAAATCAAGCCCCCGGCTTAGCCGGGGGTTATGACTTACATACCTTCAGGGATACGGGGGTCGCCTTCATCGATCGCGCGATAAATGGCATAGGCGAGCCAGCCAAGACCGTCTGCGATCAGCATTATCAAAGAAATGCCAACCCAGTTGAACCAAGTTTCAAAGTGTGCGAAATCGAAAACCCAAGTCATCAAGAAGAAAAAGATCAAGAGAGCGGACAATACAAGGGTGGGGATGAGCTTTACCCAAACCTCGTCCCACTTCCAACTAAAGAAGAACTGCAAACAGATAAAACCGAACGCTACGACAGCAATGATAATAGAATTGCTGACACCACCATAAGAACCTTGAAATATATCAGGCACGGAACATACCTCCCATTACATAATTTTCTACTATCTATTAAAGCACATATTTATCAAAATGTCAAATCATTCTTAAAGAAAAAATAGGAAAATCGCGAAAATTACCTGAATTACAAATAAAAACGGCACGCCTATGGAAAATTTTGGCTTTTTGGTTTTGTGATGCCCAAGCTTCATCCCTAAAAGCACTCCGAAACTGCCATAAAGCACCGCCACTGCAAGCAGAGTCCGCTCAGAAATCCGCCAAAGATTATTTTGCGCCCGATGCTTATCGGAAAGCATAAGGAAGAGCCCAACCGCATTTATTAAGAACAGATAGAGAAATAAAAAAACCATATAATTACCTTTCTGGGAGGCTGACTGCTTTGAAAAGATGGACTGTGCTGCTTGTTTTACTGTTGTTTCTCACCGGCTGCACCGCAGAAAAAGACTTTGAGACGGTGGGGGATGTATACGCACCGGAAAACCAACCCCCGCGCCAAGTGATGCTTAAATTACCGGACGATGCCACTGTTCAGACAATTAGCAGTGATGAGGGAAAGTTATACCTGTGTAATGGCTATACCGTCACCGTCCAAACTCTCCAAGGGGGAGATATGGCAAAGACCATCCGGGAGGTCACCGGTTTTTCTCCTGACCGCCTGACCCTTTTGGAAACGGAAAAGGACGGCTTTTCCTGCCGAAGCTGTGTTTGGACAGCGGCCGGAGAGGGAGGCGACCAAATTGCCCGGACAGTGATCTTGGATGACGGGAATTATCACTATGCGGTTACTGCTATGGCAGACAGCAATGCTGCCGGACAGCTTTCCGATGTTTGGTTGAATATCTTCCGCTCTGTCAGCCTTCGTACTGACTGACGGTCTCTTTGCAAAGGGCGATGCATTCCTCTGCCACCGATTGGGGGTAGAGGATTTTTGCCATATTTCCAAAACCGATGACCCAGCTTAAAAACATAGGAGATACGGCTACCTTTACGGTGAATACAAAATGCTCGTCTCCATCGGGGATCAGCATGGTTTCCTTTCCAAACCGATCAATCACCACATTGAGAAGTGTCCTGTGAAAACGCATTTTCACATCCACCGTTTCACCGGCGAACATTTGGAACATCCGGTTTGCATGTTGCTGAAGGTTCGTATCTGCCAGCTCCGGGCAGGAGAGCCGCTTTTCAGGAAGTAAGGAGATATTTGCCATTCGGTCTACCCGGTAGGAGGTCACACCGTGACGCTCTGAGTAGGCAAGCAGGTAGCAGTTCTCGTTGTCCTGCGAAAGACCGTAAGGGCTTGCAATATATGGCTTCTCCCGATATGCCCGCTGACCCTTGATGTCCCAATCAAAATAGCGGAAGGTGATCTGCTTATTCTCACTGATCGCCTCTTGAATGGCATCCACATTATAGTAAATGGACTCGTTCATACTTTTGACCCGACCGGATATATATACATTCCGACGAACAAAGCGTGCGTCCTCTTCGTTACACTGGGCGCAGAGCTTACCGATGAGCTCACGGGATTTCTTTTCTGTTAAGTACCGACTGGACTGAACGGCATCGATAAGGAGCTTTAGCTCCGGCAGTTCAAAGATCCGGGAGGCAATGTAGTAGCCGCCGTTCCGACCTGGTAGTGTGACAATGTCCAAGCCATAGTCTTGTAGTGCTGCTATGTCAGAATAGACTGTCTTACGATCACAGGAAATGCCTTGCTTTTCCAGCATGGAGATCAATTCTACCGCTCTCACGGGGTTTTTCTCGTGGGAATTTTTTAAGAGATAGTCGTATATGTAAAGGATTTTTAGTTTCTGATTATCCGACTTAGGCATAAAATCCCTCCTTTTTTTATTTTACCACACCAAAGTATAAATTGCAAATACTGTTGCACCATCTCCGAAATGTGGTATAATACTATGGATAATTTAAATTGATCTCGTAGGTGCAAACTTGGCCCCCTCACTGAGGGGGCTGGCAGAAATCTTTGATTTCTGACTGGGGGAGTGTCCTATCGCAGTAACCACACTCCCTCCGTCGTTTGTTCGTTCCTCGCAAATGCCACCTCCCTCAAGGAGGAAGGCAAGACACTGTCTGCGAAGCAGACGCCGCAACTATCAACTATCCATTATCAACATACAAAAATAAAGGAGACTTTTTTATGCTTGCTCTCGGTTGTCATCTTTCCATATCCAAAGGCTATGCCGATACGGTACGTACTGCAAATGAAATTGGTGCGAATACATTCGCATTTTTTACCCGCAATCCCCGCGGCTCTCAGGCTCGGGCAGAAGATCCTGCGGATGCTGCAGCAGCGGTAAAGCTGATGGAGGAACTGGATTTTGCTCCCTTGGTTGCTCACGGCGCGTATACGATGAATCTATGCACCGCAGAGGCTTCCGCTCGCGCCTTTGCTGCCTCGGTTCTTGCGGACGATCTTCGCAGAATGGCGGCACTACCCGGTAATTTCTATAACTTCCATCCCGGTAGTCACGTAGGGCAGGGCGCAGATACCGGTATCGCACAGATCGTGGATGCTCTGAAGGCCGCCCTTGCTCCCGGCTATCCTGTTACCGTACTTTTGGAGGGAATGGCAGGAAAAGGAAGCGAAATTGGTGGAAAATTTGAGGAACTTCGGGCAATCATAGATGGTGTAGGGGATCCCAATGTGGGCGTGTGCCTGGATACCTGCCACGTTTACGATGCAGGCTATGACATCGTAAATGACCTTGACGGTGTGCTCAAGGAATTTGACCGTGTGGTAGGCCTCGACAGACTAAAGGCCATTCACATCAACGATTCCAAAAACCCGTTTTCCAGCCACAAGGATCGCCACGAGTGTTTAGGTGACGGCTTTCTGGGTCTTGCCACATTCCAAAACGTGGTGAGTCATCCTGCCCTCCGGGGAAAGCCGATGATCTTGGAGACTCCCAATGAACTGCCCGGTTATGCCAAAGAGATCGCCCT
>JAZSDE010000074.1:0-22963 GCA_045531015.1 Faecousia sp. | reverse complement strand
CAAGGATTTCTATTGCTGATAAAAACTGCGTGCTGCATTTCGCAGCACTCATTTTCATATGCATTTGTAGGGGCGACCATCGGTCGTCCGCAAAGGTTGCAGGTGTGTACAGCATTGAATTTACAGTACGGACGAGCAATGCTCGCCCCTACAGTCTAAATTTCGAACATTATTTCTCCAAAATGATGGGTCCTGCGTATTTGCCGGCGAAGATGTGGTCGGCGGCTTCTTCGGCAGTTAAGAGTACCTGCTCACCGGTGACCATATTTTTTACCGCGCATTTGCCCTGCATAAGCTCGTCCTCTCCCAAAAGAATGACGAAGGGCACACCAAGCTTATCCGCATAGGACATTTTCTGCTTAAATTTCTTCTGCTCGCCGTAAAGCTGCACCCGGATACCGCTGCTGCGGAGACTCTCGGCCAGGGAAATTGCAGGGGCAATGTCCGCCGTCATAGGCAAAATCAGCACATCTGCCGGGGCAGAGGGGAGGGCGGGGTTCAGAAGCCCCTGCTCGTCCAGCACGTAAAAGAGGCGGGTCAGACCAATGGAAATGCCAACGCCGGGCAGCGGCCGGTCGGTGTAATAGCCGGCAAGATCGTCGTAACGGCCGCCGGAGCAGACAGAACCGATCTCCGGATGATCCAGAAGCGTGGTCTCATAGACCGTTCCGGTATAATAATCAAGGCCACGGGCGATGGTCAGGTCAACGGCAAAATTATCTTCCGGCACACCGAAGGCGGAAAGATTTTTGGTGACTGCCTGTAATTCGTCCAGACCCTTGTCGAACAGCTCGTTTTTGCCGCGATAATTTTCCAGCGCGGTGAGCACCTCTGCGTTGGTGCCACGGATGGAGATAAACGCAAGGACTGCATCGGCCTTCTCCTCAGAAATGCCCAAATCCACAGTCAGGATCTTGCGGACATTTTCGACTCCGATCTTTTCCAGCTTATCCACAGTCCGCATCACATCGCCGCTTTGCTCCTGCAGTTCCTGCATTGCGTAAAAGCCATTCAGGATTTTGCGGTTATTGACACGAATTTGGAAACGGGAGAGACCAAATCCGGTAAAGACCCGGTAAATGATGGCGGGAATTTCTGCTTCGTTCAAAATATCTAACTTACCGTCACCGATAATGTCGATATCTGCCTGATAAAACTCCCGGAAACGGCCACGCTGCGCCCGCTCGCCCCGGTAGACCTTGCTGATCTGGAAGCGGCGGAAGGGGAATGCCAAGTCATTATAGTGGAGCGCTACATATTTTGCCAGCGGCACAGTCAGATCGAAGCGGAGCGCCAGATCGCTGTCGCCCTTTTGGAAGCGGTAGATCTGCTTTTCGGTCTCACCGCCGCCCTTGGCAAGGAGTATTTGGGCATCCTCAATAGCGGGTGTGTCCAAAGGCGCAAAGCCGTAAAGACTGTAGGTAGTCCGAAGAATATCTACCATCCGCTCAAACTGTATCTGCTTCCCGGGCAGAAGCTCCATAAAACCGGACAGTGTCCGGGGTTTGATTTTTTCCATAAATTACCTCTGTAAGTTACAAATTATGCCATTGAAAAAGATCGTAGGGGCGGGCATTGCCCGTCCGCAATGTTTCGACATTTTACGGTGTCGGAGGTGCAGTGCGGACGACCGATGGTCGCCCCTACGGATGCTATATTATGATAAATGCACCGTCAGAAACGGGGTTTGCTACGGTACATCTCCCGCCAGTCCAGGTCGCCCCGCTGCAGACCCATAATGCAGATCTCCGCGCTGCCAAGATTGGTAGCGATGGGGATATTATGCCGGTCACAGTGACGGATGGTCTCCAGCATCTGATTGTCGTCCCATGCATCGATGGAGTTAGGGTCGCTGAACAGGATGACAAGATCGATCTCGTTATAGGCAATGCGGGCGTTGATCTGCTGATGACCGCCCTGCTTATGGGAAAGCAGCAGCGTAACGGGCAGACCGGTATTATCCGCGATCAAACGGCCGGTGGTGGCGGTAGCCAGCAGGTTATGTTTCATCAGCACACTCTTATAAGCAGTGCAGAATTTGACGATCAGCTCTTTCTTTTTGTCGTGGGCCAAAAATGCAATGTTCATACGAAGATGCTCCTTTCTCTCATCTCAAAGGCGGACAGGGACAGACTGCCCTGTAATTCTCTTGGCAATTCTCCGGCAGGCGGCAGCCGCGCCACCCCGGGAAAACCGGATCAGCGGTTGGTTCTTTGCAGCAGCAAGGACGATATTTACATCCTCCGGCACAATGCCCAAAAGCGGAAGTCCCGCGCGATCCATAATATCATCTACCGTAAGATTCATAGCCTCGGCAGTTCGCTTGTGAATACGGTTGACCACCAGACGGATATTGGTTTTTCCCATTCGCTCCAACACATTTCCGGCTGCTGAAGCGTCCCGAATGGAAGCAGGATCGGAATTTGTCACCAAAATGATTCGATCTGCATATTGGGCTGCCAAGGAAAAACCGGCTTCAATGCCGGCAGGGGCATCTAAAAATATGTAGGAAAATTCCTGCCGCGCCTGCTGGAGCAGTCTGCAAAAGGCCTCGGAATCCACTTGGTTGGCTGTGCATCCCATAGGGGCGGTCAAGAATTTAAGACCGGGGAAAAAGGGATGTCCCGTAGCCATTTCCAAAGGATACTGGCCACTGTAAACTTCCGCAAAGGACAGGGCGCCTTCCTCGGAAAGACCGAGGGCAATATCCAAATTCCGAAGTCCCACATCACAGTCGATGCAAAGCACCGTTTCTCCCAAATGCGCCAGAGAGGTAGCAAGTCCTGCGGTAAGGGAGGTCTTGCCTGTGCCGCCCTTGCCGGACAATATCGCGATCAATTCGCCCATAGCAACACCCCCTCATAGTAGTTATAACGATTATAATGGAATAATCCACAAAAATCAAGAGTTTTATAGGGATTTATTACACTTATTTTATGAAAAATAACAAATTTATCGGGAGGTTTGTGCAGAGAAATGGTGAATTGATAAAAATTTATCAATTTTGCTTTTTTCTATTTACTTTTTGCAGGAAATGGTATATGATAGGCGGGAACAGAGTAGGGATTCTCGCGTCAAGTGCTGCCAAAATGGGGAGTTGTCTGGCAGACGAAGGACTTGTCCGCGATGAGAGTTCCGCACCCGCTGCACCATAATGGAGCCTTCCTTTATGCGAAGCGATACTCGGTCGGGAAAAGACGGCCAAGAAATGCGCTGCCTTTTCTCCGTCGGTGGAAAACTGTACTCCCTGTGCCTTTGGCGCGGGGGTTTTTGTTTTCATCGGCATATACAGAAAGGAGACTGTTTTTTATGGCAAACAACAAATCTACTGCGCTGTACCCCCATCCCTTTAGCAAGGCTTACTGGAAAGATGCACTTGCAGAATTAAAAGACATTCGTATGCTGGTGATCACCGCGCTGATGGTGGCGCTGCGGATTGCCCTGAAGCCCGCAGCAATCCAATTAGGACCCCAGATGGCTATTCAGACCGCAACGCTGGCGACTGCCTTGGGCGCAATGATTTTCGGACCGGTGATGGCGATCCCCGCCGCTATGGTATCCGATACCGTCGGCTTTATGATTTTCCCCAATGGTGATTATTTCCTGCCCTTTATGCTCACCGAGATTGCCAGTACGGTGATTTATGCCCTGTGCCTGTACCGGGCAAAGCCCAGCGCTACCCGGGTCATTATTGCCCGTTTCCTGATCTGTTTTGCGGTCAATGTGGTGCTGCAGCAATTCATTATTGCTTGGCAATATACTTATTTGGGAAATCCGGAAAAGGCCAAGGACACCGTTATGGGCATTATGACCACCGCCCGCCTCTTTAAGAATTTATTCTTCTTCCCTATTGAGACGGTGGTTATCACGATGTTCCTTAAGGTGCTGGTGCCTATCACCTCCCGGGCGCGGCTGACCTTCGGCGGCAGCAAGGGCTTGGACTTTACCAAGAAGCAGATCGCCCTTTTGGCTGTGCTGCTGGTCATCGGTATTGGCAGCTCTGTTGGCTATTTAGGCTACTATTATGACAACAACTCCGTCACCAAGGACTATTCTGCACAAGAGGTTGTAGATAAGAACCATATGGTTCACGACATTATCACCGAAAAGGACATAACCGTAGACGAGGAACGGACGTTGGCAGTCATCGAATATGCCGCAAAGCCGTTTTTTGGCAAGGAGACCACCTATACCGTTGCGCTTTACGAAGCGGTAGAGGGAAAAGAGATTACCGACGAGATGTGGGAGCAGATGTGGGGCTACAAAAAGACACCGGCATCCAAGGATACGAATATTCAGAGAGTGGCAACGGTGACCATCGTAGTAGAGAATAAGACCGATACCGTTTTGTCCTACGAAAGTGTACCTGTAAAATAACAGCAAAAGGAGGGGCTCTGCCTCTCCTTTTGTATATGGTAAATCCCTTCCCCCGGGGGGAAGGTGGATTTTGCGAGGAACGAGCAAAAGACGGATGAGGAACGGCGAAATGTTGGGTGTGGGAATAGGTTCATTCATTGTGCAAATTTTTAGATTACCGCCCGCATTCCTCATCAGTCACCAATCGGTTTTACAGCACCGATTGGTGACAGCTTCACCCCGGGGGAAGCGATAGGGGTGCATTTTCCTTCTTGTTGACGAATAACCCTTTTTCGGTTATAATAAAGAAAAAAACAAAGGAGTTTTGTTTATGCATATTCACGAGGATCATTGTGGCAACCACAGCCACGATCACGAACATAGCCATCCCCACGAGCACGGCCACGATTGCAGCTGTGGCTGCGATAGCTGCGGCAGTAAGTGCGAGCATACGAAAATGGAGGAGCTGCTGGCGCTGATGACTTATATGGCAAACCACAATACTGCCCACGCAAATGAGCTGGCAGGTCTTGCAAAGCAGCTGCAGGAAATGGGCAGCTATGCCGCCTATGAGCAGGTGCTGGCCGCGGTCAGTGACTACGAAAAGGGAAATCTGCGTCTGCGCGCCGTGCTGGCGAGCCTGAAGTAAGGAGTTTGTTATGTGTCTTTCTACTGTTTATAAAAACAACACCGCCCCCGAGAGCATACTCATGAAAAATGTGATGCGGATCGAATGTAAAGACGGCGCGGTGGTGCTGACTGACCTGATGGATCGCACTGTTGCCATTGAGGGAACGTTGGAATATGCCAACTTGGTCGAGGGTGTGGTATTAGTAAAGGAAACTGCCTGATGACCAAGTATTTGATTGTCATTTTCATTTCGATGCTTCCAATCATCGAGCTGCGGGGCGCTGTGCCGGTGGCCATCGGTTATGGCATCGACCCGGTGACTGCACTTATGGTGTGTACACTCTCGAATATGGTACCTGTGCCGATCATTTACTTCTTCGCCCGTAAATTTCTTTTATGGGGCAGTAAACAGCGGTTAATCGGCGATATTTGCACTTTTTTCGTGGAAAAAGGAGAACGCGCCGGGCAGAAATTGGTGAAGAAAACCGGCAGAGGCGGTCTTTTTATGGCGCTTTTGCTGTTTGTTGGCATCCCTATACCCGGCACCGGCGCGTGGACAGGGACGCTGGCCGCCAGCTTTCTCAATATGGGCTTTAAGTCCACCGTGGCATCCGTTTCTTTAGGCGTTCTGCTGGCGGGCATCATTATGGGAACGGCAAGCCTTGCTGTATTTGGTATTTTTTAAGGAGATAGATTATGTGTATTTTTTGTAAGATCATCGCAGGAGAAATCCCCTCCACAAAGGTTTATGAGGACGAAACGGTTTTTGCGTTTCGGGACATCAATCCTCAAGCGCCCACCCATATTTTGGTCGTCCCCAAGATCCACATCGCCTCTGTGGCAGAGCTGACCGCAGAAAATAGCGCAGTGGTCGCCCACATTTTTGAGGTAATCGCGAAAGTTGCCAAGGAAGAAGGTCTTGCAAACGGCTACCGCGTGGTCTCCAACTGTGGCCCCGATGCCCGGCAGAGCGTACAGCATCTCCATTTCCATATCCTGGGCGGTCGGGAATTAACCGAACAAATGGCGTAAATTTTGTAGGGGCGACCATCGGTCGTCCGCGGACGGGCAATGCCCGGCCCTACAACCGTACGATTGTAAATTGGTTGTTGACAATTACGGAATTTCGACTATAATCATCTTAGATCGCATAACAAATAGTCTTCGGGGAGCCGGATGCATCCGGCTGAGATTTGACTTGGTAGTCATGACCCGTGAACCTGATACGGTTAGTACCGTCGGAGGGAAAGATGCACATATGAGATGCCTTGGTATCGTATTGCACCCAGACGGAAGTGTGATGCGGTACTTTTTATTTTTGGAGGCATTTTATGCAAAACAACGTAAACAAAAGTCACCTGCGGGTGCGGGCGCTGTGCGAGGGCGCGATTTTGGTGGCCGTCGCGCAAATTCTCGGGTACATCAAGCTGTTCCCAATGTGGCCAAACGGCGGCTCTATCACACTGGCGGCATTTCCTATCGCCCTGTATGCTGTCCGCTGGGGCGTGGGACGGGGTCTGCTGGCAGGCTTTGTCTTTGGCATTTTGCAGCTATTAATGGACGAAGCCTATGCCTGGGGCTGGCAGTCTATGCTGCTGGACTATTTGGTGGCCTTTACACCTTTGGGACTGGCAGGACTGTTTAAGGGTAAGAAATGGGGCATTTTCCCCGGTATACTCCTTGGTAATTTCGGCAGATTCCTCGTTCACTACATCAGCGGCGTGACCATCTACCGGATTTATGAACCGACAAATATCCCCGGCATCGGCACCTTTGACGGCGCAGAGCTTTATTCTCTCGTTTATAACGGCTCTTATATGCTGCCGTGTATGCTCCTTGCCTTGGCGGTAGCCGCCCTCTTATATGTACCGATGAAGAAATACTTTGCGGGCTATGACCTAAACAAGTAGGGGACGGGTTTCCCGTCCCGTGGGTTTCTCCGCATCGGTCGCCCGCAATGGAATAAAATCGCCCCATCGAGGGGCGATTTTATTTCGGGTCGTCCGGAGGTCGACCCCTACAATATCGTTCGGTGGTGCGGTGTAGGGAACGGATTTATCCGTTCCACAATAAGGAATGCATAAATGCATTCCCTACAATAAGACCCGGTAGATTTTTGTCTACCGGGTCAAAAATTTAGCGGAATAAGGCCATACCGGCAGAGCGGGCAGCTAAATGACTTGCTTCATAGAGAATTTGGGAGACCTCGCTGCGGTTCAGCGCGCCGGTGGCATTGACATAAATGCCGTTATCCTCCAAAACAGAGAGGGAGACAGCCGCCCAAGCGGGCACTACTTCCTCGGAAGAAGTGGAGTGGGTAGTCAGCACATCTTGGGAGATAGCGAGATCCAGCGCGTTTTGGAGCATCACCGCGGCTTCTGCGCCGGTAATGGCTTCGGAAAAATTCGTTGTATCCGGCCAGCCGGCAGTTAAGCCCGATCGCAGGGCAGCGGCAAGATAGGGCCGCATCCACTGGGGCGTGTCAGCGGGGAGAGAAAGGGTTGAAGTGTCCTCTAAAGGGATCTCCAACGCCTTTACCAGCATAGAGAGAAATTCCCCACGGCTGACCGTCTCCCCGGGACGGAAGACAAGCTGCCCGTTAATGCTGTCACCGGTGAAAAGACCGGTGTGGCGCATCCACTCCGCAGTAAAGCGGCAGGCGGTATTTTGGGTGTCAGAATACTGCTTGCTGTCTGTGGGCTTCAGGATTTGCACTGTTACCGTTGCCACCCGGGACACATTCCCGGCGGGGTCTGCGGCACAGTAAGTGAAGGAATCTACGCCTACCTTATTTTTCTTGGGGGTATAGACGAAGGTTCCGTCGGTAGCAATTTCCACCGCACCCCGTTTGGGGCCCCGGACTAAGGTATAGGTCATCTCCTGACCCTCCGGCTCGGAGACCTTCAGCGCCCCGTCTACCGCTAAGTTCTTATAGGTTTCCAGGGAAAAATCCTGTGCAACCGGGGGATGGTCGGCTTTGCCGCGGATGGAGATCGTAACGGTGGTAGCGTTTTCTACCCGATTCTCATAGATAGGCAGATAGGAAATTTCTGCCACAGAATCCTGCTCGGTCAGCAGCGGAGAAAAGGTAAGGGCAGATAGCTGCTCTGTGGTGAGAATGTCACCGGTTTGCAGGACGCGCTTGCCTAAAAAGACCGTGCCGCTTTCCGGCTTGGGGAGGGCGGTGATGCACACGCCCATAAGGGCCTGCTTTTCTGAGTTTTCAAAATCGGTGGAAGTAAAGCAGTAAACGGCATCGCAGTCTACCTCCAGTGCATAAGCAGACATAGGCAGAAGCAGCAGTGCCAACGCAAGGGCAATGATTGATTTGCGACACATAGAAATTAACCTCCTAAATTTGTGTTCGGAGGTATTGTTTGCCCTTTGTGGGAAAATTATGCAAAAGTCGGGTAATTTCCCGTTGCGGCTATATTCAGAATGGGCAGACAGTCCTGATAGATCTCCTCGAATTGGGAAAGGGGGAGGGGATTAACGCCTCGCCCGGCTTCGATGGTGTAGCCCGGCCGACGATACTCCTGAATAAACCAATCCTTATACCCCGCAAAAGCGGAATTGTAAGGCACATCGGCTAAACGGTAGCCGCTGGCTGCAGCCATTGCTTCTCCCAATTCCCTTGCGCCGGGGACTTCGATGTCGGAGAATGTCCAGTAGATCTCCTGCCCTTGGGTATGGAACGCCAGCACCAATTCCGGATCTACTACCTCTGTATAGCCGGAGAGCGCTTGGGTCTCCAGTTGATTAAAGGGCGCGCGGCCTACATAATCCCGGGGACCGGGGAGGGTGTAGCCTTGGGAGAATTTGATCTCCCGGGCTTGGAGCCACCCAGCGGGGTAGTTGAGATTTAAGTCTACGCCCAAAAGATTGGCTTTCCAGCCGTCAGGAAATGCGATTTCCGGGTAATTCTCCGAAAGCCGCCGGGCGACCTCATACTGTACATCTCCCGGGCGGATGGCACCGGTCACAAGGTCTACACCGTCCGGGTCTACCATAGGCACCATAAATACGGTAACAGCGTCATTCAGGCTGCCGGCATCCACATCACCGATATTACCGCCGGACTGGATAGCCTGCGCCAGTTCCTCTGCCCAGCGCAGCAAAATATAGGCGGTGATCCACTCATTTGCATGGTGGGCGGCAGTAAAGAGCACCTTTCGCGGGCCGTTTCCGATCACCAAGGTGCGGATGGGCCGCTGAAAAGCGGTGGTAGCCAGCAGCTCTGTGCGGCAGAACGGGTAGGTCTGCACAATTTCCAAAATAGTTTGGTCGCAAATATCGGACGTAATGGGGATATTGGTATTTACAATAGACATAAAAATCGCCTCCGACTATTCTATGTGTCGGAGGCGATCTGTGTGTATGTAATTAGGCTTCCTGTGCGGTTTTCTTAGCAAGCACGGCATTCAGTACGCCGTTACCCACTACCAAAACGAGACCCACAACACCGTAGATGATGGCAAAGGTCACGAAGGTGGAGGAAAGAGCGCCGAGCAGGGACATAGCCAAGTTTGCTACACCGGCAGGGAGATCCACAAGCAACTCCAAAACAAAGGAGGCTTGCAGTACGTAACCCAAAGCGCCGACAAATACAGCGCTGATGAGACCGTTTACACCCATCCAACGCAGGCCGTTAAATTTGGGCAGGCGGAGGACAAACAGCAGTGCCATCAGAACGGCGATTACCACAATAACGATGGTACGGATAGTGCCGTTACGGATGGATTTCAGCGCATTGAGGATCAGTGTGGGGTCAGCAGGTGTGTTTTGTGCCACACTTTCCACAATGTTGTCTGCGACCTCCTTGGCGGGGGGCAGGGTCTCAACAAGGGTGGGAAGCGCGTCGTCGGTCACTTTTTTGACTGCCGCGTTCAGCTTTTCCTTGTTGATCTCTACCTCCGGAGGAAGATTCTGCTCCACGATGGTGGCAAGCTCCTCCATATGGGGAGACAGCAGCTCTACAACGGATTCGACTTGCAGCTTAGGTGCTTCACCGGTACCGGTGGCGGCATTGATGATGTCTTCTGCGTATGCGGAGGCCAGCTCCTGCATAGCGGAGCTCTGTGCCAGATCCTGGATCATCTGGTCGGTGTTTATGTCGGCGTCCTCAGGAATTTCCAGCTCCTCTACCAATGCGTCCACATCGATCACGCCTTGCTCTACCAGCTCCACCACAGCCTCAAACAGCTCCTGAACGCCAACGCCTTCGGGCAGGTCCAGCTCGGGCAGCTTGTCGGTGACGTCCCCGGGCAGTTCGTCTGCATCAAAATCAGGGGGCAGGGTCACATCCTCGGGCAGGTCGTTAATGTCAAAATCGGGAGGAAGGGTGCCGTCGATCAGGTCTTCGACATTTGTACCGTCGGGCAGCTCGCCGATCATATAGTCACCGGATAGGGTAATGAGGAGACGATTTGCAGAGGGCTTGCCCAGATCGTTGAGAATGCCGGATTCAAAAACGGCCTTTACCAGCTTGCTGGGGTCGGTGTTCTCAGTCAGAAAAGAGACGACAGGCAACGCCACAAGGGAAACCACCAAAACAATGCTCAGCAGCAGCGCCATAAAGGCACTGAAAATTTTCCAAAGTACTTTCATAATCTTTTCCTCTTTTTTATTTTTTTAACTCCCTGCCCGTCTGGGCAGGGAGTATAGAAAGTTTAATCTTCGTCAGAGAAGAATCTTCCAATGGTCATAGCAAAGAAGCCTCGCAGAACCGTGGTACCCAGAACGAGCGCCAAACCGGTCACTGCGTAAACCACAGCGCAGACGGTATATGCTTCTTCCATGCCTGCGGTGAAGGGATTGATGATCTTCAGGAAAAGGTCGGCAAAGGCGGCCAATTCTGCAGGAACCATTGTGACAAGCTCGGGGATTCTGTGCAAAATCAAGGTGGTGCCGTAGCACATTACGCCGCCGGCGATGCCGCAGATACCTATGCAGCGCAGACCGCGGAGACCGGGCAAGCGAACCAGACAGATCAGCACACACAGGGCGACAACAAGCAGCAGAACTGCAGCACGCAGCGCACCGGAGCGAATAAAGCGCAGAACCCAGGCAATAGCTGAGAGAGTGGGGTCGGATTCCATTAATTCATTGGCTGCCGAACCTAAATCGGGAAGCTCTGCGACCAAAGCAGGCAGTGCGGATTCCAGAGCGCTTTGGGTGATCTCTATCAAGTGGTCACGCTCCAGTTCCACACCCTCAGGGAGGCTTCCCTGAACAATGTCGGCCAGTTCGTCAACATGGGGAGAGATGATGGACATTACAGTGTCCGGTCTTAAGGTGGGTTCTACCTCAGCGCCCATAGCTGTGTTCATAACGTCAGTCATATAGGCAGAAACCAGGGCTTGGGCGGCGCCGCTCTCTGCCAGGTCTGTGCCCAGCTTGCCTACGTCAACAGTGGTACCCTCGGGGACGTCCAGGAACTCGTTGAGGTGCTCGGTGTCGATAATATTCGTACCGGCAAGACCTCCCATAATACCCAAAAGGGCGTTCAGCGCATCATTTGAGTCTTCGGGCTGTTTGGAGCTTTCGGGTTCGGTGGTTTCCGGTTCGGTATTCTCGGGTTCCATGCCTTCGGACTCATCGATTACTGCGGGGTCGTTCTCAGCTTCCGGCGTTACAGGAATCTCGGGGTTTTCAGGTGTCTCAGGAGTCTCAGGAGTCTCGGGTGTCTCGGGAGTCTCAGGAGTCTCAGGAGTCTCAGGAGTCTCGGGAGTCTCGGGTGTCTCGGGTGTCTCGGGAGTCTCAGGAGCCTCCGTCGGCTTTTCTTCGGAATCGCCGTCCTTAAAAAGTCCGGACTCGAATAGCATATTTACCAGTGTTTCGGGGTTGGTCATATTGGTGACGTAAGTAGCGACCGGTGTCAGCAACATAGACAGCACCAAAAGAATAGACAGCAGAATATTGATGGAACTGGCAATGAGGTTGCCGGCAACACCGCCAATAAAACTGCTTAATCTGCGGGGGCGTCTTCTGCGGCGTTTACGGGTTCTCTTTTTTTTTTCGTCGCATTCGCATTCCATCACCTTGTTAATTCTGCGCTGGTGACGGGCTTCACCGGAAAAGGGTGTATTGAGCCAAGTTTTTACGATCTCAAAAGCCAGCTCCCGGTCTACAACTGCAGCGCCCATAGCCATCATATTGGTGTCGTTGTGCAGACGGGTCAGCTTTGCGCACTCTACGTCGGCCAGCAGGGCGCAGCGGATGCCACGAACCTTGTTGGCTGCGATAGAAACGCCGATGCCGGTGGTACACAGCACGATGCCTCGGTCACATTTGCCTTTGGCAACTGCCTTGGCGGCAGGAATGGCAAAGTCAGAGTAGTCGCAGCTCTCGTGGGTGCAGGTGCCGAAATCCTCCACACTGTGTCCCATACTCTTGAGGAAAGGAATCAGCGCTTCCTTCAGCTGCAATGCACCGTGATCGCAACCGATCGCTATTTTCATATGGATAACCTCCTTGCGCCAGGGAGAAGCGTTCGCTTTTCCCAGCCATCTTTTGTTAGATAATGTTATATGATGAAACCGCCGTTAACACCTAAGATCTGACCGGTGACAAACTGAGCCTCCGCCAGATAAATAGCTGCTTGTGCGATATCTTCCGGGTTTCCGTTTCTTCCGGCAGGTGTTTCATCCCGCAGCGCATCCAAAACCTCGCTGTCATAACCGGCGCACATATCTGTCAGAATCACGCCGGGGGCGATGGCGTTCACGCGGATGCCGCTGGGGCCTAATTCTTTGGCCAGCGACTTGGTCAGCGCAATAACAGCGCCTTTGGTGGCAGAATAGGCACTCTCGAAAGATGCGCCGACCTGTCCCCACATGGAAGAAATGTTAATAATACATCCCTTATGGGTCTGCAAAAAGGCAGGCATTGCGGCTTTTACACAATGATAAATACCTTTTACATTTACATCAAAAAGTCTGTCCCAATCCTCGGCGGGAAGCTGATGGATAAGACCGCCGCGCCAAATACCGGCGTTACAGACCAAAATATCGATATTTCCGATGGAACGGAAAGCTTTTTCCACGGCGTCCCCATCGGCTACATCGCAGCAGATGGCGGCAGCACCGGTGGCGGCGCAGACCTGCTTCGCGGCTTCGTGCTCCTTTTCGTAGAGGAAAAAGACGCGGTCGCCCCGCTTTGCAAAAGCTTTTACAATGGCAGCCCCAATTCCCCGGGAACCGCCGGTCACAACACAAACCGCCATGGCTTTTACCTTCTGCGGCTTCTGGTGCGGTGGTCGGAATACTGCCGGATCGAGGAGATCTTATTGTCGGACTCGCTCATAAACTGCTTCAGCTTTTCTTCAAAAAGCTGATCTGCAGTCTTGGGAGCGGGGGGAGGTGTGGGAGCGCGCTGTGGTCTGGAAGAAGCACCCTCCTGACGGGGAGCAGGTCTTGCTTCCCGCTGGGGTTTTGCTTCCAAGCGCTTAATGGACAGATTGACCTTTCCGCCTTCGGCACCGATCACCATAACTTTTACTTCTTGATTCTCGGTCAAGTGCTGCCGGATGTCGCTGACATAGGTGTTTGCAACCTCCGAGATATGTACAAGACCGGTCTTGTTCTCAGGGAGAGAGATAAATGCGCCAAAATTGGTGATGGATTTCACTTTGCCATCCAAGATCGTGCCAACGGTCAATTCCATATAAATAATGTTTCCTCCATCAGGGATTTGTTGCGCTGGGTGTGAAGAAATTTGCGCCGTCCTCCACAAGATCCAGCATTTGGGAGGCAATGCGCTTGATACCTTGCACAGTGCCTACTTCGGCAATGTTTTTTGCAAGATCGTGGTTTTCCCGCTCCAAACGGGCGGCCTGCTGCCGCAGCAGCTCGGTCTCGGCTTCCACGCGGGAGATGGCATTGTGCAGCGTCAAAAGAGAGACGGTGCATACTATCAATGTGACGATCAGAGCAATCTTTAATAGAGGCGAACCGTGGCGAAACCGCAGACGGATCTTGGGTCTTTGTTTGCGGGCCATAAGGTTGGCCTCCTTTCTCAGGCTACTTTAATGCCATTATGGTCATCGTATTCTTATTGTACTCTATTTTTTTACTATTGCAAATGTTTTTTTGCAAAATACGGAAATATTTTTCGATATTTTCCTGCGGACCGCCCATAATTTACCAAAAATACCCCAAACAAATCCAAAGAGCAGGGCAAGCACCGGTCGCAGCAGCCGTCCAAGGGTGTTACGCCAGACAAGAAAGCCTACTAAAAGTCCGGCGCTGTAGGCGGGCCGCAAGTCTCCCTCGCAAATCCCGAAGCCTAAATAAATACCGCAGGCAAACAGCGAGAACACAAAAAGGACATCGGTTAAATGGCGCACCCCACGGGGCAGTGGGGTAAAAAGATCGTAAAACAGCCCCAAACCGCCTCCCAGCAGACAGGCGGTAAGAAAACGGGAAAATAAAAGCGCAGGCGGTGTCATTTAAACAGCTTTTGGAAGAGACCACCGGGGGACTTGGGCTCTTCGTAGATCAAGGCGGAGATATGTCCGTCGATTGCCACTTGTCCATTTTCCGGGGATAGGGTCTTGAGATGAAGCTGCTGGCCTTGGACGGATAGAACACCCAGTCCGGTTTTCAGAATAACGGCATTTTCATCAAAGCTTACCACCTCTGCCGTACCGGAAAGCAGCAAACTCTTGCGGTCGTTTAATGTCAGTTTGTGGGGTTGGAGCATACGTTCTTCTGCCATAGAGATCCCTCCTTACAAGGAAAGTCTATGCGGGGAAGATCATTGACAGACCGAAAAATCCGAATTATACTGGATGAATAGGAAAGGGGTGCAGTGTGCATTGTTGAAGGTGGCAGGTGTAAAAATCCAAATCGGTAACGGGCATACGGAAGCGTATGCGCTTTTGCGTACCCTTTGGCGGGAGGCAACCGACAGACCTTTTCCGCAAATCGCCTACACAGAACGGGGAAAACCCTATTTCCCTGGGGAAGCGCTCCATTTTTCCGTTACCCATACGAAAAGGTATGCCTTTTGCGCCCTGTCTGACCGCCCGGTAGGCATCGATGCAGAGGAATTGGAAAGAAAAATAAACCTCACTCTCGCGGAGAAAATTCTCTCGCCCGGGGAGCTGCAGCAATATAAGAACGCTGAAGACAAAAATAAAGCGCTGCTGACCTTTTGGGTACTGAAGGAAGCCCAAGCCAAATGCACCGGAGAGGGGATCCGCATCCACCCCAACCATACAGACTTTTTATTGACAGACCCCCGGGTGCAGGAGACAATGGGCTGCCTTGTGGCGGTCATTGAGGAATAAGAGGAGAGAAAAATGCTTTTTGATACACACGCACATTTAAATGATGAGGCTTTTGAAGCAGATCGGGACGGGCTGATCTGCAGCCTCGGGGAGAAGAATATTGGTTTTGTAATGAACGCGGGCTGCAGCCTGGAGGCCTCCCGGGAGAGCATCGCGCTGGCGGAAAAATATCCTTTTATCTATGCATCCGTTGGCTCCCACCCGGATTCTGCAGACGAGGTAAATGCGGAACTGATAGAAGCCTATCTGCAAATGACAAAACACCCCAAGGTGAAAGCTATTGGAGAGATCGGGCTGGACTATTATTATGAGGGCTTTGACCGGCAGATCCAAATGCGCGCCTTTGAAATGCAACTCGAGCTGGCAAAGCAGGCAAACTTGCCGGTGATCGTCCACGAACGGGATGCCCACGAGGACGGAATGACCATCGTGCGGAAATTCCCGGAGGTAACGGGCGTATTTCACTGTTATTCCGGCTCTGCGGAAATGGCGCGTCAGCTTGTAAATATGGGCTGGTATATCGGCTTTACCGGCGTTTTAACCTTCAAAAACGCCCGAAAAGCAGTAGAAACCGCAGCCTCTGTCCCGCTGGAGCGGATCGTATTGGAAACAGACTGTCCCTATATGTCCCCGGAGCCTTTCCGGGGCAGACGGAATGACCCGGGGAGACTCATCCATACAGCCCAAAAGCTGGCGGAAATCCGGGACCTCCCCGTGGGAGAAATCATCGAAATCACAACCGAAAACGCAAAACGGCTGTATCGCATCTGATACAGCCGTTTCTAATTGATAATTGACAATAGACAGTTGAGGTGTCCGCAAGCGGACAAATTCAAATTATCGCGGAGCGATACCACAATTGTCAATTGTCAATTTTTAATTGTTTAGGTGTAAAATTATAGTAGACAATTCCTTTTTTATGTGATATGATGTATGTGGTGGAGGATGGAGCAATTTTGATTTTGCTGCATTTTTCTGCTGAAAAACGTCAAAATTTGGGGCGAAAACAGGATTTTCGTGACCCGTTATAGGAGGAACATATATGAATATCAAAGATCTTGAAAAGTATGGCATTACCGGTACTACCGAGATCGTCTACAACCCCACCTACGAGCAGCTGTTCGAGGCAGAGATGGATCCCACTCTGGAGGGCTTTGACAAGGGTCAGCTGACCGAGCTGGGCGCTGTCAACGTTATGACCGGCATTTACACCGGCCGCTCCCCCAAAGACAAGTTCATTGTTATGGACGATACTTCCAAGGACACCGTTTGGTGGACCTCCCAGGAGTTCGCTAACGACAATAAGCCCGCTTCCGTGGAAGCTTGGAACGCCTGCAAGGCACTGGCTCTGAAGCAGCTGAGCGGCAAGAAGCTCTACGTTATGGACCTGTTCTGCGGCACCAACCCCGACTCCCGTATGGCGATCCGCTTCATCGTGGAAGTGGCATGGCAGGCACACTTTGTAAAGAATATGTTCATCACTCCCTCCGAGGAAGAGCTGAAGAACTTCGAGCCCAACTTTGTTATCTACAATGCCTCCAAGGCTAAGGTCGAGAACTACAAGGAGCTGGGCCTCAACTCTGAGACTGCTGTTCTGTTTAACCTGACCTCCCGTGAGCAGGTCATCCTCAACACCTGGTACGGCGGTGAGATGAAGAAGGGTATGTTCTCTATGATGAACTACTACCTGCCCCTTAACGGTATGGCTTCTATGCACTGCTCCGCCAACACCGATAAGAACGGTCAGAACACCGCTCTGTTCTTCGGTCTCTCCGGCACCGGCAAGACCACTCTGTCCACCGACCCCAAGCGACTGCTGATCGGCGATGATGAGCACGGCTGGGACGACAACGGTGTCTTCAATTTTGAGGGCGGCTGCTATGCTAAGGTCATCAATCTGGATCCCGAGAGCGAGCCCGACATCTACCGCGCCATTAAGAGAAATGCGCTGCTGGAGAACGTTACCGTAGATGCAAACGGCAAGTGCGACTTCGCCGACGGCTCTGTCACCGAGAACACCCGTGTTTCCTACCCCATTAATCACATTGAGAACATCGTTCGCCCTGTTTCCGCAGGCCCCGATGCAAAGAACGTTATCTTCCTGTCTGCTGGCGCTTTCGGTGTTCTGCCTCCCGTTTCTATCCTGACTCCCGAGCAGGCCCAGTACTACTTCCTCAGCGGCTTTACCTCCAAGCTGGCCGGTACCGAGCGTGGTATCACCGAGCCCACCCGCACCTTCTCCGCTTGCTTCGGCGCAGCTTTCTTGGAACTGCACCCCACCAAGTACGGCGAAGAGCTGGTTAAGAAGATGGAAAAGTCCGGCGCTAAGGCATACCTAGTCAACACCGGCTGGAACGGCACCGGCAAGCGTATCTCCATTAAGGATACCCGCGGCATCATTGATGCTATCCTCGATGGCTCTATCCTGAAGGCTGAGACCAAGACCATTCCTTACTTCGGCTTTGAGGTTCCCACCGCACTTCCCGGCGTGGACAGCGGTATCCTCGATCCCAGAGACACCTACGCAGATCCCACCGTTTGGGAAACTAAGGCTCTGGATCTGGCAGCCCGCTTCGAGAAGAACTTCGTTAAGTACACCGGCAATGACGCCGGCAAGGCTCTGGTCGCTGCTGGCCCCAAGACCACTAAGTAATCACACTTACTGACAGCCGGGAGGCTTCTCCCGGCTGTCCAAACGAACTATCCCGTTTCATCGCAGGGCGGGGGATTGCCCTCGCCGGAATGTATAGGGTTTGCGGGGGCAAACCCCTGCCCTGCGAATAATTTTTAATTGGAGGAATCATTAACTATGGCAAGAAAAGTCCAGTTTGTGGAAACCGTATTGCGGGACGCCAATCAGTCTCTGATTGCTACCCGTCTGCCCTTTGAAAAGTTCGAGCCTATGCTCACCACCATTGATAAGGCCGGCTACTATGCTGCTGAGTGCTGGGGCGGCGCTACCTTTGACGTTTGCCTGCGCTACCTGAACGAGGATCCCTGGGAGCGTCTGCGCAAGATCCGCGCCGCTATGCCAAACACCAAGCTGCAGATGCTGCTGCGTGGCCAGAACGTGTTGGGTTATTCCCACTATCCCGATGATTTTGTAAAGCTGTTTGTCAAGAAGGCTGTGGAAAACGGCATCGACGTGATCCGTATTTTCGACGCACTCAACGACGTTAACAATATGAAGGTAGCTATGGAGACCGCTGTTAATTCCGGTGCCATTGCTTCCGGTACCATCTCCTACACCACTTCTCCTGTACATACGCAAGAAAAGTACGTAAAGATGGTCAAAGAGCTGAAGGAAATGGGCGCTTCCACCATCTGCATTAAGGATATGGCCGGTATTATGGGTCCCAAGGAAGCCTACGATCTGGTTTCCGCCATCAAGGACGCTGTAGACCTGCCCATCGACCTGCATACCCACTCCACCACCGGTCTTGCCTTTATGACCTATTTGAAGGCTGTAGAAGCAGGCGTTGACATTATCGACACTGCAATTTCTCCCTTCTCCGGCGGTACTTCCCAGCCCGCTACCGAGACTATGGCTTACGCACTGCGTCAGCTGGGCTACGAGGTAGACCTGGACGATAGCTGCACCAAGGCAATGTCTGACTACTTTAAGACCGTTCGTGACCAGTTCATCGCTGACGGCACGCTGATGCCCAAGGCGCTGGCCACAGATACCCAGTGCCTGACCTATCAGGTTCCCGGCGGTATGCTGTCTAACCTCTTGAGCCAGCTCAAGCAGATGAACGCCCTGGACAAGTTTGAAGAGGCGCTTGCTGAAACTCCCAAGGTTCGCGCCGATATGGGTTACCCCCCGCTGGTCACACCCACCTCTCAGATGGTCGGCGTGCAGGCTGTTCGCAACGTCTTGGACGGCGAGCGTTACAAGACTGTCTCCAAGGAGATCAAGGCTTACTGCCGCGGTGAGTACGGCACCACCCCCGCTCCCATTGATCCCGCTATCCGTGAGAGCATTCTCGCCGGCGAGAGCGTAGTAGAAGGTCGCTATGCGGACACCCTGGCTCCCGTTGTGGAAGAAACCCGCGCAAAGCTTGGCGATATGGCAAGATGTGACGAGGATGTGCTCAGCTACATCGCATTCCCCAACTTGGCTGAAAAGTTCTTTGAAGACCGCAAGGCAAAGGAAGAGAATATCTGCACCTACTCCATCGTCGAAGCATAAGGGGGAAACGGTATGCTGATTTTATCATCTGCTGCCCCCTCCACATTTGACAACATTCTTACCATCGGTTTAGTGGCTTTATTGGCGCTGGCGGTCATCATTGCCGTCATCCGCAAGGCAACACAGAACAAAAACGCGATTGAAATGCCTGTTGTTGCCGAGAAGGCAGCCCCTGTGGAAGCTCCCAAAGCACCCGGTTCTGCCGGTCATGTGAAGCTTAATAATGTAGAGCCCAAAACCGCTGCTATGCTTATGGCCATCGTTGCTGATAAGTTAGGCAAGCCCATCAATGAACTGCGTTTTATTTCCATTAAGGAGGTCCAGTAATTATGAAATACAAAGTAACTCTCAATGGCCGTACCTATGAGGTCGAGGTAGAAGCCGGTCAGGCTATGCTCCTTAACGAGTACGAAGCCATCGTTCCTTCCGCTCCCACAGCTGCACCTGTTGCAGCTCCTGCTGCTCCCGCAGCAGCCGCCCCTACCGCACCCGCTGCAGCACCTGCTGTTACCGGTGCAGGCGAAGTTGTTTCCGCTCCTATGCCCGGTACCATCATCAAGGTCAATGTGGCAGCCGGTCAGGCTGTAAAGGCCGGTGATGTGCTGGTGGTTCTGGAAGCTATGAAGATGGAAAATGACATCACCGCCCCTAAGGACGGCACTGTCACACAGGTTGTCACCTCTAAGGGTGCTTCCGTATCCTCCGGTGATCCCCTGGTCGTTATCGGCTAAGGAGGATCATAATGGAAATTCTGTACGAAAACCTGCTGGCCTTCCAGTGGCAGGACATCGTAATGATCCTGCTGGGCTGCCTGCTGATCTATATGGCCATCAAGAAGGAAATGGAACCTTCTTTGCTGCTGCCTATGGGTCTTGGCACCATTTTGGTCAATATCCCCGGCTCTACCGCACTGACCGGCCCCATCGAGGAGCTGTATAATGCCGGTATTGCCAACGAGCTGTTCCCGCTGCTTCTGTTTATCGGCATCGGCGCTATGATCGACTTTGGCCCCCTGCTCAGTAACCCCAAGCTGATGCTCTTCGGTGCAGCTGCCCAGTTCGGTATCTTCTTTACCCTCTCTATGGCAAGCATCTTCTTCCCCGATGCAATGGACGCCGCCTCTATCGCTATCATCGGCGCAGCGGACGGTCCTACCTCCATTGCCGTTGCCAATGCTTTGGGCTCCAATTATGTGGGTGCCATTACCGTTGCGGCCTACTCCTATATGGCTCTTGTGCCTGTCATTCAGCCTCCGGTCATCAAGGCGCTCACCACCAAGAAAGAGCGTATGATCCGGATGCCCTACGAGCAGAAGTCCGTTTCTAAGACCACCCGCATTATGTTCCCCATCATCATCACTGTCGTTGCCTCTGCCATCGTTCCCGATGCCACTGCGCTGATCGGCTTTTTGATGTTCGGTAACCTGATCCGGGAGTGCGGCGTTTTGGACAGCCTCTCCGGCACGGCGCAGAATGTGCTGGCAAACCTCATTACCATCTTCCTCGGCATCTCCGTTGCCCGGAATATGGTGGCAGTCAAGTTCCTGCGGATCGACACCCTGCTCATTATGGGTCTGGGTCTCGTTGCATTCATCGTGGATACCGCCGGCGGTGTGCTGTTTGCCAAGCTCATTAACATTTTCTCCAAGAAGAAGATCAATCCTATGATCGGTGCTGCCGGTATTTCCGCATTCCCCATGTCCGGCCGTATCGTTCACAAGATGGGTCTTGCAGAAGATCCCCAGAACCACCTGCTGATGCACTCCATCGGCGTCAACGTTTCCGGACAGATCGCCTCCGTCATTGCCGGTGGCATCATCCTGAGTATGTTTGGAGGTTAAAATATGGGCGATTTAGTATTTAACCCTATGGGTTTTGTAGAGCAGCTGCCCAGAATGGGCATCGGTATGCTGGTTATTTTCGTGGTCATCGGAATGATCATCCTCACCACTATGCTGATTAATTGGCTGTTCTCTGATAAGTAATTCACTCCGGGGCATCGACCCAGAGGTCGATGCCCATTACTCTACCCCTAAGGAGGGACTCCTATGCCTGATATTACCATTGGTCAGGCCGGTATTTACGCGCTGCTTGGTTATGCCATCGTATTTATCGGACTGATTGCACTTATGCTTGTTATCACCCTTTTGGGTAAGCTTTTCACCAGGAAAAAGGAAGAAAAAGCTCCCGTTCCTGACGCTGAGGTCGCTGCACCTGCGCCCGCAGTTGCTCCCGGCACAGCCGGCAGCCTGAAGCTTTATAACGTAGACCCCAAGACAGCCGCCATGCTGATGGCCATCGTTGCCGACAAAATGGGCAAACCCATCAATGAGCTGCGCTTTCTTTCCATTAAGGAGGTGGCAGAATGAATATCGGTGAAATTCTCTTAAAGCTGTGGAACAACAGCGGTTTTGCTTATATCATCGCCCAATTTGGTGCAGGTGGCTGGCAGAATTTTGTGATGATCATCATTGGCTGTGTTCTGCTGTACTTAGCCATCGTCAAGAAGTTTGAACCTCTGCTCCTTTGCGGTATCGCGTTCGGCTGTATTCTTACCAACCTGCCCGGCGCAGGTCTCTATAACCAAGAGCTTTGGACCAACTTTATGACCGAAGGCCACGCAAATTACCACAGCTACGGCGCGATTTTGCGGGACGGCGGTCTGTTGGACTTCTTCTACATCGGTGTGAAAACCAGTATCTATCCCTGCCTGATCTTTATGGGCGTTGGCGCAATGACCGACTTCGGTCCTATGCTGTCCCGTCCCAAGAGCCTGCTGCTGGGCGCTGCTGCACAGATGGGTGTTTTCGCTGCATTTGTCGGCGCGATCCTGTTGGGCTTCGATGGCAAGGAAGCTGCTTCTATCGGTATCATCGGTGGCGCTGACGGCCCCACTGCCATCTTCCTGACCAGTAAGCTGGCTCCCCATCTGCTGGGCGCTATTGCTGTGGCTGCTTACTCCTACATGGCGCTGATCCCCCTGATCCAGCCGCCCTTTATGAAGCTGCTGACTACCCCCGAGATGCGCAAGATCAAGATGGAGCAGGCACGTACCGTGTCCAAGACCGAGAAGATCGTGTTCCCCATCGTGGTTACCATTTTCGTGGCTCTGCTGATGCCCGACACTGCTCCTCTGATCGGTTGCCTGATGCTGGGCAACCTGGCAAGAGAGACCGGCGTCACCGAGCGTCTGAGCGACACCATGCAGAATGCGCTGATGAACATCGTCACCATCCTGCTGTCCACCTCTGTGGGCGCCACCATGGTCGGCTCCACCTTCCTGACTCTGGAAACCATTAAGATCGTTGTCCTGGGCGTTGTTGCCTTCGGTATCTCCACTGCCGGCGGTCTGCTGGGCGGTCTCGTAATGTGCAAGCTGACCAAGGGTAAGGTCAATCCCCTCATCGGCTCTGCCGGTGTGTCTGCCGTGCCTATGGCCGCCCGTGTGTCCAACACCATCGGCCAGAAGTACAACCCCGCCAACTTCCTGCTGAT
>JAZSDE010000107.1:0-3825 GCA_045531015.1 Faecousia sp. | reverse complement strand
CGTGTTATAATATGAAAGACTTTTGCGAAAAGAGGCGTATGCTATGGCTGCGGTGTTTCTCAGCACCCTTTCTCCAATGCTGATGATGTTCTCCAAGTCGGATCGTAGCCATGTCGTTCTGTGAGCCAAGGAGTTGCAATAGTTGCTTGTCTTCCTAAGACCGCTTGGCCTCCGACTTAAATACGTGTTATAATATGAAAGACTTTTGCGAAAAGAGGCGTATGCTATGGCTGCGGTGTTTCTCAGCACCCTTTCTCCAATGCTGATGATGTTCTCCTGTATGGTCATCGGTTTTATACTGAACAAGAAAAAACTGTGCCCGGACAATACGGCTACGGTTCTTTCCAAATTGGAAACCAATGTTTTAGCCCCGGCATTGATCATTAATACCTTTAGCAAGTACTGTACGGTAGATTCCCTGTCCCAACAGTATCTGCTTATTTTAATGTGCCTGCTGGTTTTGGCCATTGCGATCGGTATTTCCTTTGCGCTGACACCGCTTTTTGCGAAAAAGGGCTACAACCGAAATGTCTATCGCTACGCCCTGACCTTTGGTAATTTCGGCTTTATGGGCAATGCCATTGTGCCGGCAATTTTTGGAGAATCCGCGCTGTATGCGTATATGCTCTTTACGCTGCCTTTGAATGTAGCTGTGTATACATGGGGCATTGCCAGCCTGATTCCCAAGGGAGAAGGGAAGCAAAATCCCCTCAAGAGTCTGCTGAATCCTTCCATGTTTGCTGTGGTGATCGGTATGGCTTTGGGGCTTACGGGTGTGAATAAGTATTTACCTGCCTTTGTGGGCAGCACACTGTCCGGCTTGGGAAGCTGTATGGGACCCATTGCAATGGTCTTAACCGGCTTTTTGATTGGACAGTACCCCATCCAAAAATTGCTCAGTGATAAGAAGGTCTACATTGCTTCTTTTTTACGACTGTTTATTTTGCCTGCAATTTTTGTTGTGATTTTGAAGCTGATGGGTGCGGATGATACGACGCTTACTATGTGCTTGTTTGCGTTTGCTACGCCTTTGGGCTTATATACCGTGATTTTTCCTGCGGCATATGGCGGCGATCCCTCTACCGGCGTGTCAATGGCAACCATTTCCCATACTGTCTGCGTAATCACCATTCCTGTTATGTATGCGCTTTTAACCACATTTATTTTATAAAATTCACAGGGGTACCGATTTCGATTTCGGTACCCCTGTGTTATTTTTAGATATCCAAGTCCATTTTGGCAATGACGGCGGCGCAGCGGGGGCACAGACCCTCGGCATTTGCGGAGGTGGAGTGCATCCAGCAGCGTGGGCACTTTTCGCCTTTGGCTTCGGAAACGCCGATGGTAAGCGCGGGGAAGTTCGCGCCCTGCGCGACCTCAGCGCCTTCCTCGGCCTCTGCCCAGTCGCAGGCGGAAACGATGCAGATCTCGGCAAGGTTCAAGCCTTCGCAGGCGGCCTTAATAGCTGCGTCTTCGGTCTGCAGGGTCACTCTTGCTTCCAAAGCCTTGCCGATTCGTTTGTCGGCTCTTGCCTTTTCCAGCACGCCGTTTACATCCTGACGGAGTTTTACAACGGCGTCCCACTTGACCATAGCAGATTCGTCCAGTGCGTAAGCAGCAAAGTCCGTGGGCATCTGGTTCAGGAGTACGTTGCGGGTGTCGTCGCTATCCTTGTGGGGCATTGCCTGCCAGATCTCGTCACAGGTGTAGGCGAGGATGGGGGCAAAGAGCTTGGCGAGCGCATCTACAATGAGATACAGAGCGGTCTGGGCGCTGCGGCGGCGCAGGCCGTCCTTTTCTTCGCAGTACAGACGATCCTTTAAGATGTCCAAATAGAAAGAGGAAAGCTCGACCACGCAGAAGTCGTTAATGTCGTGGGTGATGGCGTGGAACTCGTAGCCATCATATGCCTTCCGGCAGTCCTTAACCAAGGCATCCAGCTTGGTCAGCGCCCACTTGTCCAGCTCTTCCATATCCTTGGGGGCGACCAAGTTGTTGGGGTCGAAGCCGTCTAAGTTACCAAGGCAGTACCGGGCGGTGTTGCGGAACTTCAGGTAGTTCTGAGCGATCTGCTTGAAGATTTCCTTGGAGCAGCGGACGTCTGCGTGGTAGTCGGAAGAAGCTGCCCACAGACGGACGATGTCTGCGCCGAAGTCCTTAATGAGGTCAGCGGGATCAACACCGTTGCCCAAAGACTTGTGCATTGCCCGGCCCTGACCGTCCACGACCCAGCCGTGGGTCAGCACCTGACGGAAGGGAGCGCCCTGATCCAGCGCGCCGACGGAGGTCAGCAGGGAAGACTGGAACCAACCGCGGTACTGGTCAGCACCCTCCAAATATACGTCTGCAGGCCACAGCTCGGGGGTGCGGTGCATAAGAGAAGAGTAGTGGGTAGAGCCGGAGTCAAACCAGCAGTCCAGGGTGTCGGTTTCCTTATCGAATGCCTTGCCGCCGCAGTGGGGGCAGGTAAAGCCATCGGGAACCAGCTCCATCGCTTCCTTTTCGAACCAAACATTGGAGCCGTACTCGTCAAAGAGAGCAGAGATCTTTGCGATAGAGGCGGGGGTGGAGACGGGCTTGCCGCAGTCCTTGCAGTAGAATACAGGAATGGGCAGACCCCAACGGCGCTGACGGGAGATACACCAGTCTGCGCGCTCCCGGATCATCGAGATCATACGGTCTTCGCCCCAAGCAGGATACCACTGAACGTTTTCGATGGCAGCAACCGCCTGATCTTTGAAGGATTCTACAGAGCAGAACCACTGAGGGGTGGCGCGGAAGATGACCGGCTTCTTGCAGCGGTCGTGGTGGGGGTAGGAGTGGACGATCTCTTCGGAAGCGAACAGCGCGCCGCTCTCTTTCATATCCGCAAGGATGATGGGATTACTCTCCTCGGTCTTGAGACCGGCGTACTTGCCGGCGTAGTCGGTGTGGCGGCCATAATCATCAACGGGAACTACCAAGTCCATACCGTAGCGCATACAGGTCTGATAGTCGTCTGCGCCGAAGCCGGGGGCGGTGTGAACACAGCCGGTACCGGAGTCCATAGTGACATACTCAGCCCAAACAAGGCGGCTTGTCTTATCTAAGAAAGGATGCTGTGCCAGCATATTCTCAAAGAATGCGCCGGGATAGGTGGCGATGACTTCGTAATTCTCAAAGCCGCCCATCTTCATAGTCTTTTCCATCAATGCTTCGGCCATAATATAGGTTTCACCGTTGCCTGCCTTGACCAGCACATAGCTGTCACGGGGATGGAGGCAGATAGCCATATTGCCAGGCAGTGTCCAAATGGTGGTAGTCCAAATGACAAAGTAGGCGTTCTCTACACCGGGAAGCTTGCCGAGATCGTCTTTCAGCTTGAATTTTACATAGACAGAGGTACAGGGATCGTCTTTGTACTCAATGTCCGCTTCCGCCACAGCGGTGGCACAGAAGGGACACCAAGTAACGGTCTTAAGACCCTTGTAGATATAGCCCTTGTCGAACATCCGGCCAAAGACCTTCACTTCCTGAGCCTCAAAGTGCTTGTCCATGGTGCGGTAGGGATGTGCCCAATCGCCCACGACGCCCAGACGGCGGAAGCCGCCCATCTGCTTCTGGATGAAATCCTCGGCAAAATCGGTGCAGGCGCTGCGGAACTCCGGCACGGACATGTCCTTGTTCAGCTTCTTCTTGGAAGTTTCGATGGCACGCTCAATGGGCAGGCCGTGGTTGTCCCAGCCGGGGACATAGGGGGTGTACTTGCCCATCATGGCCTGGCTGCGGACGATGAAAGTCGGAGGCCAAGCGGTCTTAGGAAGACAAGCAACTATTGCAACTCCT
>JAZSDE010000131.1:0-6843 GCA_045531015.1 Faecousia sp. | reverse complement strand
ACCCCTGCCTGATCTTTATGGGCGTTGGCGCTATGACCGATTTCGGTCCTCTGCTCTCTAACCCCAAGAGCCTGCTTCTGGGTGCTGCTGCTCAGCTGGGCGTATTCGTGGCATTCTTTGCCGCCAGAGCTTCCGGTATGTTTACTGCATTGGAAGCTGCCGCCATTGGCATTATCGGTGGTGCAGACGGTCCGACCGCTATCTTCCTGACTACAAAGCTTGCTCCCCATCTGCTGGGCGCGATCGCTGTAGCCGCTTACTCCTATATGGCGCTGATCCCCATGATCCAGCCTCCCTTCATGAAGCTGCTGACCACACCGGAACAGCGTAAGATCAAGATGGAGCAGACCCGTACCGTCTCCAAGACCGAGAAGATCATCTTCCCCATCTTGGTTGCTCTCTTTGTCTCTCTGCTGATTCCTGACACTGCGCCCCTGATCGGCTGTCTGATGCTGGGTAACCTCTTAAAGGAGACCGGTGTCACCGAAAGACTGTCCGACACCGTGCAGAACGCACTGATGAACATTGTTACTATTCTGCTGAGCACCTCCGTCGGTGCGACCATGGTCGGTAGCAACTTCCTCACCGGTCAGACCTTGCTGATCATCGTGCTGGGTGTTGTAGCATTCATTTTGTCCACCTGCGGTGGTCTGCTGGGCGGTGTCGTCATGTGCAAGCTGACAAAGGGTAAAGTCAATCCGCTGATCGGCTCTGCCGGTGTTTCTGCTGTGCCTATGGCAGCCCGCGTTGCCAACAAGGAAGGCCAGAAGGCTAACCCCTCCAACTTCCTGCTTATGCACGCAATGGGCCCCAATGTGGCCGGTGTTATCGGCTCCGCCATCGCGGCCGGTTTCCTGCTGCTGGTCTTCGGCGGCTAATATTACAAAGCCAATCCCTCACCCGAAAGGGTGGGGGATTATGCACTTTTCCGGCACAGCGTGGCAGGAAGAAGGCATCGCCGGTTTCCTGCTGCTGGTCTTCGGCGGCTAATATTGCAAAGCCAATCCCTCACCCGAAAGGGTGGGGGATTATGCACTTTTTTTCGTCACAGCGTGGCAGGAAGAAGGCGCAGCCGGCTTCCTGCTGCTGGTCTTCGGCGGCTAATATTGCAAAGCCAATCCCTCACCCGAAAGGGTGGGGGATTATGCACTTTTCCGTCACAGCGTGGCAGGAAGAAGGCATCGCCGGCTTCCTGCTGAGCGTATTCGGCGGCTAATTATTAGAATTACAAATTACAAGTTACAAATTGTAGGGGCGAGCATCGCTCGTCCGCGCAGTAGGGAATTATCATTGCGCCATAACCCAATGCGAAAAGGTAGAATATACCGCCGGACGACCAATGGTCGCCCCTACGGACCCATAATTTATAGCAGCTCATAAAAAAGACCGCCATTAGGCGGTCCTTTTTATTATCTCAATCGCTTTTCTAAAGTAGAGGAAGAAAGCTCTGTCAGGCGGACGCGGTGGAAGCCGTACTCCGTTGTCAGGAGGAAGGTTTTCGGAAGACCGTCACAAGGGATCACTTGACCGTTATCTTCTGCTTTCTTCAAAAAATCCCGGGTTCGGTGGGAAGTAGATGTATTATCCATATCAAAAACTCCAATTATGGAGGTATCTCTTACCGCCATATCATTGCCGATTGATAGGTACATTGTCACATCACCCCGTCTTATCGTAGGGGGCGGCGCCCTCGACGCCCCGCCCGACAATATCAAATTATAGTATCGGGTCGTCGTAGGCGCCGACCCCTACATTAATTCTGTCCGCTTGTGGACACCATAATTGTCAATTAAACTTCTTACTTTCCGCAACCGCTAATTCGTCGCACCGGTTATTATATGGGTTTTCCGCGTGTCCCTTTACCCAATGGTAACGCATTTGATGCTTTTCAGTGAGAGAAAGTAATATTTCCCAGAGGTCGGGATTAAGGGCAGGCTTTTTGTCTGCCTTTTTCCAGCCGTTTTTCCGCCAGGATGCTGCCCAGCCTTTCGATAGACCGTCGATCACATACTTACTGTCGGAATACAGCTCTACGATGCAGCTCTCTTTCAGGGCGGAAAGCCCCTCAATGACAGCCGTCAGCTCCATCCGGTTATTGGTGGTGCTATTTTCCCCGCCGGACAGCTCTTTTTCCGTGCCCTTATAAATGAGGATGGCACCCCAGCCGCCGGGGCCGGGGTTCCCGGAGCAGGCACCGTCTGTATACAGCTCTACCTGCTTCAATTCTCGCTCTCCTCTTCCTGTGGCACGCGCTCGATGGAAACGAGGGAATTGCCCTCCTCGATACGCATAATGATAACGCCCTGCACATCCCGCTTATACACGTTAATAGTATTAGCAGGTACACGGATGATCACACCGCCGTTTTCGATCAGCATCACGTCATCGGTATCCTGTACCACACGGCAGCCGGCAACCTTGCCGGTCTTAGCAGTAATGTTATAGTTCTTCAGGCCCTTGCCGCCACGGCTCTGAGGCGCTTTTTCCCCATCCGGGCCGGTACGGAGATATTCGGAAAGCTCCGTCCGCTTACCATAGCCGTTTTCGGTCACGGTCAGGAGCGTCGTGCCTTCCTCTGCCTTTTCTGCGCCGATGACTACGTCACCCTCGCCCAGCGCGATACCGCGAACGCCTACGGCATCACGACCCATAGGCCGCACATCGTTTTCGTTGAAGCAGATGGCCATACCGTCTGCCGTTGCAAGGATAATATTATCATCACCGGTGGTGCGGATCACATTGATAAGGTGATCACCCTCATCCAGGGTGATGGCGCGGATGCCGGTCTTTCTGCGGGTGTTCAGCGCAATAAAGGGGATACGCTTGACCGTACCGTTCCGTGTAACCATCATCAAATACTCGTCCTCGTTAAACTCTCGGGTAATCACCATAGCAGTGACCTTTTCACCGGGCTCCAAAGGCAGAATATTAATGATGGCAGTTCCGCGGGCAGTCCGACCCGCCTCGGGGATCTGATAGCCCTTTCTGTGGTGGACACGACCCATATCCGTAAAGAACAGCATATGATCGTGGGTAGATGCCACATTCAGGCTCTTTACATAGTCCTCGTCCTTAAGATTCTGCGCATTGACGCCACGGCCGCCACGGGCTTGTGTGCGGTAGGTATCAACAGGCATACGCTTTACATAGCCCTGATTGGACAGGGTAAAGGCGCAGGTTTCTTCCTCGATCAGGTCTTCGATGTCGATCTCGTCCTCGATGTCCTGAATTTCCGTCTTGCGATCATCGCCAAACTTATCCCGAATGGCAATTAATTCTTCGCGCAGCACACCCTGCAGCTTTACAGTATCGCCCAGCAGTTCTAAATAGTAGGCGATCTTTTCCTGTAGCTCATTGTACTCCGCCTGCAGTTTTTCTCTATCGAGGCCCTGCAATGCTTTCAGGCGCATATCCAGGATCGCCTGCGCCTGCACCTCGTCTAAACCAAAGCGCTCGCACAACCGTTCCTTTGCATCGTCATAAGCGCTGCGGATAATACGGATGACCTCATCGATATTATCCTGCGCGATCAACAGACCTTCTAAGAGATGGGCGCGCTCACGGGCTTTGCGGAGGTCAAACTCGGTGCGGCGGGTCAACACTTCCATCTGGAAAGCAAGATATTCGTCAATGATTTGCCGCAGAGAGAGTATCCGGGGCTGCTTCTGGTCGTCTACCAATGCCAGCATAATGATGCCAAAGCTCGACTGCAATGCAGTCTGCTTAAACAAGGTATTGAGTACCACTTGCGGATTGGCATCTTTTTTCAGCTCAATGACGATCCGCATACCGTTGCGGTCAGTCTCGTCACGAAGGTCGGAAATTCCCTCGAGGCGCTTGTCCTTGACCTGATCAGCAATATTCTTAATCAGCTGACGCTTATTGACCTGATAGGGAAGCTCCGTCACAATAATTCTTGTGCGGTCAGCGCCAAAGCTTTCAAATTCTGTTCTCGCCCGGACGACCACCTTGCCGCGGCCGGTGGCATAGGCGGCGCGGATGCCGCTGCGCCCCATAATGATACCGCCGGTAGGGAAGTCCGGGCCGGTGATATGCTCCATAAGGTCAATAGCGGTGATCTCCGGGTCGTCCAGTACCGCCACGCAGGCATTTATGACCTCCGTCAGGTTATGGGGCGGAATGTTAGTTGCCATACCGACTGCAATACCGGAAGAGCCGTTTACCAGCAGGTTGGGGAAGCGGCTGGGAAGCACACGGGGCTCTTTCCGGGATTCGTCAAAGTTAGGATCCCAGTTGACCGTATCCTTGTCGATGTCCCGCAGCATCTCGTTGGAGAGCTTCGACATTCTGGCTTCCGTATAACGGTAAGCTGCCGGGGGGTCGCCGTCCACGGAACCGAAGTTACCGTGTCCGTCCACCAACATATAACGCATGGAAAAATTCTGCGCCAGACGGACCATTGCGTCGTAAACCGATGCGTCGCCGTGGGGATGGTATTTACCAAGCACATCACCGACACAGGTTGCAGATTTCTTAAAAGGCTTATCGGATGTGAGGCCGGATTCGTACATCGTGTAAAGAATACGGCGGTGAACCGGCTTCAGGCCGTCCCGAACGTCCGGGAGCGCACGGCCAACGATGACGCTCATAGCGTATTCGATGTAGGATTTTTCCATTTCCTCCACCAGATTGGATTCTGTAATTGCCTGATCCGGGAACAGAATATCCTCCGGCTTATAATCGCGGTTATGCTTTGCCATCTATAGGCACCTCCTGCAATAATCCCTTCCCCCGGGGGGAAGGTGGCCCGGCAAAGCCGGGTCGGATGAGGAACGGCGAAATTTGCCGATTCCCTCATTGTTTCATTTGTTTATGAATTGTTTCGTCTATTTTTTCGCATACAGAGCGAAATTGTCGCATTACTTCCAGATTTGTAAAACGCAAAACTGTAAGTCCTAAAGATCTAAAATACGCAGTTCTTATTTGGTCTTTCTGTACATTTTCCGGCTCATAATGTCCGGAGCCATCCAATTCTACAATCAGCTTTGCTTTGTGGCAGTAAAAACCTGCAATATAATCACCAATTACATACTGTCTGCGAAACTGTAAGGGGTACTTTTTTAAGAAAGCATTCCAAAGCAATGCCTCTTCTTTTGTAAGCTCTTTTCTTAATTTTTGGGATAAAGGAGTCAGATTTTTATTTCTCTCCAAAAATATCCCTCCCTGTAGATTTCGCCATTCCTCATCCGCCCCTTCGGGGCACCTTCCCCCCGGGGGAAGGGGTTAGATATCAATATTAATGGCATATTTTGCATTACGCTCGATCCATTCCTTGCGGGGCTCTACATGCTCGCCCATCAGCACTGTGAATATCTCGTCCGCGCGGCGGGCATCTTCCAGAGTAATACGGCGCAGTGTACGGGTAGTAGGATCCATCGTGGTCTCCCACAGCTCATGGGGGTCCATCTCACCAAGACCCTTAAACCGGGAAATTTCCACCTTTGCGCTGCTTTCGCCACGCATTTCCGCAGAAACCTGATCTCTCTGCTCGTCAGAATAGGCGACCCGCTCGGTCTTGCCTCTTTTTAACTTATAAAGGGGCGGTACTGCGCTATACACATAGCCGTGCTCAATGAGCGGCTTCATATAGCGGAAGAAGAAAGTCAGAAGCAGGGTACGGATATGCGCGGCGTCCACGTCTGCATCGGACATAATGATGATCTTATGATAGCGAAGCCGATCAATATCAAAGTCCTCGCCAATACCGCCACCTAAAGCAATGATCAAGGGAGAGAGCTTGTCGTTACCGTAGATTTTATCAGCCCGGGCCTTTTCTACGTTCAGCATCTTACCCCACATAGCAAGGATCGCCTGGAAGCGGGAGTCTCTGCCCTGAATGGCAGAGCCTGCAGCGGAGTCACCCTCGACGATGTACAGTTCGCAGAGCGCTGGGTCTTTTTCGTTGCAGTCCTGCAGCTTGTCGGGCATACCGCCGGATTCCAAGCCGGTCTTGCGGCGGGCATTTTCTCTTGCCTTTCGGGCAGCCTCTCTTGCCCGGTTTGCCATCATCGCCTTTTCGAGGATGATCTTGGCAGTAGCCGGGTGTTCTTCAAAATAGGTGGCAAGCTGCTCACCAACGATCTGCTCCACCAAGGTACGGATATAAGCGTTACCTAATTTTGCCTTGGTCTGACCTTCAAACTGGGCATCGGTCAGCTTTACAGAAATGATAGCAGAAATACCTTCCCGGCAATCCTCGCCGGAGACCTTATCGTCACCCTTGATAATGCCGACCTTGACGCCGTAATTATTCAGTACTCTTGTCAGCGCGGTCTTAAAGCCAGTCTCATGCATACCACCCTCAGGGGTACGGACGTCATTGGCAAAGGATTGGAGGCTTTCATTATAGCCATCGTGGTACTGCAGCGCGATCTCCGCAGAAGCATCACCCTTGCTGCCAGACATATAGATCACATCACTGTGAACAACGGTCTTATTTTGATTTGTCCAGGAAACGAATTCCCGGATACCGCCCTCATAACACATCGTCTCGGTGACCTGCTCGTCACCGCGGTCATCAGTAATGGTGATGCAAAGACCCGCGTTGAGGAACGCTTCCTCACGCATACGCTCGTGGAGGGTCTGGTAAGAGTAGATGACATCGTCAAACATCTCCGGGTCAGGCTGGAAGGTGACTTCCGTACCGGTTTTGTCGGTCTTGCCGATGATCCGCATTTCCTGGGTGATATGGCCACGGGAGAATTTCATCTCGTAAATATTGCCGTTTTTAAAAACCCGGGCAGTAAGACTTTCACTGAGCGCATTGACAACCGATGCGCCAACGCCGTGGAGACCGCCGGAGACCTTATAGCCGCCACCGCC
>JAZSDE010000134.1:0-2252 GCA_045531015.1 Faecousia sp. | reverse complement strand
GGCGGTGGCGGTGCTTCGGGAAGGGGGCTTCCGGGCTGATGCCGCCTGCCCCGGCCGGAAAAAGCCGGCGCTGACGGACATTGCCGCAGCCGTGGCGCTGGACAAAGTGGATCTGGGGGAAAAGACCGCCGCGCTGGTGGTATCGGTGATGGCACCCTCGGCGCTGGGTGCCCAGGCCTGTCAGAAAGCGGCCCTGTCCGTTGCCCAGCTGCTGCAGGCGGACGGCGCTTCCTGCACCCAGGAGCACTGGGAGTTTGACGGTCTTGCCAATCTGTTCAGTGTTTCCGTCACAGCCCGGTACGCCGGAACGGCGTTTGCCGATGACTGGACGGAACGGGCAGGCTTTTATGTGGTTCTGGGAGAGACGCAGCTGGGAAGTCTCGTTTCCTTTACCGCCCGCCGGGCGGTGACGGAGGAGACAGAGGCCCTGGCGGATGCCAAGTGGGAATTCCAGCTGGAAGAATTCTTCCGGCCGGAGGACACGGAGGAGGAAGCCCCGGAAGAGCCCTTTACCCTGCGAATGTTCCGGCCCATGCAGACGGAGACCTTCCGCAACTGCACCTGGACGGAGCAGCAGCGGGTGACGGAAGCTACAGGTACCCGGCAGATCCGCAAGGGGATCGCCGAAAACCGCGGCGTATCGTCCTATGGGTAAATCAGCAAAAACCTCCCGGAAGGGGCGGTGCTCATAAGACAGTTGACAGGCACAACAGTTTAATCTGCTGTGCCTGTCCTTGTATATCCAGACAAATTATGATATTATAAAATCAATTGATTAAACGATAATTTGTTGGAGTGATAAGATATGATTATTCGTGAAGCCACTATTGAAGATGCTTTTGCAATATGTAATATCAGTTGCGCTGACTTAGGTTATGATTGTAGTTGCGAATTTGTATCAACGCGAATAAGCAACCTTGATAAAGGGAGAGAAAAGGTATTTGTTGCAGAGGTCAATGGAATAGTTGCTGGATATATTCATGCAGAAAAATATCAAACTCTATATTTTGAACCGATGATAAATATTCTGGGATTAGCTGTTTCCTCCGAGTTTAGAAGGCGTGGCATCGGAAGAATGCTACTGAAACGTGCTGAACGTTGGGCAAACGAGGTAGGTATACATAAAATAAGATTGAATTCTGGTGCCTCTCGAAAGGAAGCACATTCATTTTATCGAGCAATGGGCTACAGAAATGAAAAAGGGCAGATTCGATTTATAAAAGATATCGAATAATAACATTATTGATTCATTCAAGTCCCAATTTGACGAACAGTAAGAGCGCACTTCTATACACCGTTCGGTGTAGTACGTTGGGTGCGGTACTTGGCTCTCCCTTTGGGAGAGCTGGCGGCGAAGCCGACTGAGAGGGTAAAAATATGACCATTCCAAAAGATAACAGCCAATTGGAAAATGCCCGGCGGCTTCGCAGGGAAATGACGCCCCATGAGCGCAAGCTCTGGTATCTTTTTCTCCGCAAATACCCGGTAAAGATTTACAAACAGCGGATCATTGGCAGATTTATCGTGGATTTTTACTGTGCTTCTGCAAAGCTGGTTATCGAAATAGATGGTTCTCAGCATTATGAGCCTCAGGGCATGGCACATGACGCAGAACGTTCCATATTTTTGTCGGGTCTGGGCTTGGAAGTTTTACGATTTTCCAACCGAGATATTGACAGGGATTTTCGTGGTGTGTGCGAACAAATTGACCTTACCATTCAAAACCGACTGCAATGCCCTCTCAGTCACCTGCGGTGACAGCTCTCCCAAAGGGAGAGCCAAGTGTCTGCGCCTGTTACTTGGTATATCGACATAAGAAACGGAGCGTATCTGTACAGATGCGCCCCTTTAACTGTTTTACGGATACCCGCCTAATGGGTGCCTTCTTTGCGCTTGCGGCACTTGGAACTGGGATACTGCTTTTCTGAGAACGCAAGTCAAAACGAAACATTTTCGAAGTATTGCAAAGGCCTTTTTCTTGTGCTATACTTCGGCAAGAGGTGATTTTCTGTGACGATGCGGGATCTGGCGAAGCTGACCAATGTTTCTGTTTCTACTGTGTCCAAAGCATTTCATCATGCGGAGGATATCAGTGAAGCGACCCGGGAAATGATCTTTGAAGCCGCCAAAAAGTACGGCTGCTTCGGTAAGTTTTACAAGGAAAAGTATTTCAAGAAAATCATTGCTATTATCTGCCCGGAACTGCGAAGCTATATGTATGCGGATACCGTATATCATCTGCAAAGATTAAT
>JAZSDE010000109.1:0-11978 GCA_045531015.1 Faecousia sp. | reverse complement strand
GCGTGGACGACTATATGGTAAAGCCCATCGACCTTGACGAGTTATTCTTGCGTATAGGCGCACTTCTCCGCCGTGCAAAAATTGCATCTAGCCGCAAGATTGAAATCGGCAGATTCGTAATGGATGCTGACGAACACACCGCTTATTTAGGAGATGAAGAAATCCCACTTACCAACCGTGAGTTCAGCATTCTTTATAAGCTGCTCAGTTATCCCAAAAAGACCTTTACAAGAACGCAGCTTATGGATGAGTTTTGGGATGCCGATACTGAAACGGCTCCCCGTGCCGTTGACGTATACATGACAAAGCTCCGTTCCAAGCTTTCCGGCTGTGAAGATTTTGAGATCAAAACAGTTCACGGGTTGGGTTATAAGGCGGTGATCAAATGAAGAAGCTGACAGTTAAAGGTGTTTTAAGCTCGGTCAGCAGCTTTATGCTGTTTTTTCTGACAGTGGGATTTATTGTTTCTTGCTGTATGATGCTTTTTTTGAGCATTCTGGCAAACACTATGGAGCTTACCCTTACTGCAGATAATATTGCTACAGCTGCAAAGGCAACCTTTTGGAACGTAATCCTGATTACATTTCTTTTCAAATTGGCGGACTATATCCGCCGCAAAATAATGGTGGAGCGTCCCACCAAAATCATCACAGAGGCAACCGAAAAGATTATGTCCGGTGATTTCTCTGTTCGCATTCCTCCTATGCACAACTCCGGTATGGAGGGCTTTAATCAGATTGCTATGGCAATCAACCAAATGGCAGAGGAACTTGCGAGCATAGAAACCTTGCGTACCGATTTTATCGCTAACGTATCCCATGAAATGAAAACGCCTCTTGCCGTAATGCAGAACTACGGAACGCTCCTGCAGGCGCCTGATTTGAGCGAAGAAAAGCGGATCGAATATGCCAAAGGCGTTACCGACGGTTCTCGCCGTATGGCAGATATGATGACAAATATCTTAAAACTCAATCGTTTGGAGAATCAACAGATTTACCCGCAGGTTTCGGAATTTGATTTAGGCGAGCAGCTCTGCGAGTGCCTGCTTGCCTATGAAAACGTGTGGGAAAAAGCAAATATTGAAATTGAAACGGATATCGCCGAGGATGTTAAGGTAAAAGCGGATGCTGAACTGCTCAGCCACGTTTGGAATAACCTGTTCTCCAACGCTTTTAAATTCACGCCGGCGGGCGGTACGGTGACGGTATCTCTTAGTGCAACAGAGCATCACGCCATTGTAAAAGTAACCGACACCGGATGCGGTATGACACCGCAGGTCGGCGCACACATATTTGAAAAATTCTATCAGGGCGACACCTCCCATTCCGTTCAAGGTAACGGCTTGGGACTTGCACTTGTAAAACGAGTCATTGACATTATGCAGGGTGAAATCGGTGTAGAAAGCACTGTCGGTAAAGGCTCAACCTTTACTGTAAAAATTCGGAGGATATGATATGGACCTGAAGAAGATCGGTAAAGCTTTACTGTTTCCGCATATTGCCATTATGATTATACTCGTTCCTGTTGCCTCTGTTTTGCTTGTCGGCTCTATGGTGTTTGTCGGAACAGAGTCTGTCATTGCCATAATATCCTACGTTCTTGCCGCCTACACCTTAACGGTTTGGTGTTTCAAAATTCCGTATTTGGTCAAGTACTTCAAGATTTTTAAAAATAAGAATAAATATGCAAAAAAATGGCAAGACGATACGCGCCTGCGCGTAAACGTATCCCTATACGGCTCACTTGCGTGGAACACATTGTATGGAATCTTTCAGCTGTGGCTCGGATTTTACCATCACACATTTTGGTTCTATTCGCTTGGCGCGTACTACATCTGCCTTGCTGTCATGCGATTCTTTCTCTTACTGCATACAAGAAAATACGCTCCCGGCGAGAAGATGCAAACAGAACTTGTGAAATACCGTGCTTGCGGATATATATTCCTTCTGATGAACTTAGCTTTGGCTCTGATCATCTTCTTTATGGTCTATTGGAACAGAACCTTCCAGCATCATATGATTACGGCGATTGCAATGGCAACTTATACTTTTACGGCGTTGACTGTTGCTGTCGTCAACGTCATAAAGTACAGAAAGTATAACAGTCCCGTCTTTTCTGCATCCAAAGCGATCAGTCTTGCCTCGGCGTGTGTGTCGATGCTAACCCTGGAAGCTACTATGCTGACAACCTTTGGAGACAGCAGTATGGACGGGATAACAAGAAAAATATTCCTTGGTTGTACCGGCGGCGTAATCTCGGTATTTGTTATCGCGATGGCTGTCTATATGATCGTACAAAGCAGTAAAAGATTAAAAGAATTAGAATAACAGAAGGTGCAAAATGGAGAATAAAGAGAGTTTCAATTACACATACTCCGCCAAAGAGCAGGAGGAAATAAAAAGAATACGGAAGAAATATACCACACCAACAACGGATGAAGATAAAATGGCACGGCTCCGCCGTCTTGATGCTGCTGTTACACAGAAAGCAACCACAGTTTCTCTTGTTTTTGGTATTATCGGTGCACTCATTATGGGAATCGGAATGAGTCTTATTATGACGGATATCGGCAAAATGCTCGGAACAACTCTCGCACTAATTGTCGGTATCGGTATTGGTATCACCGGCATTATTCTCGTATGTATGGCATATCCCATCTATAACCGCACACTGAAGAAAGAGCGGAAAAAGATAGCCCCTGAAATCATCAGGCTCTCAGATGATCTGATGAAGTGAGGATACAGTATAAATGTGAAGAATAGCAAACAGCAGCAGGAAACAATGGCTGCTATTGATCTTGCGTTCCTTTCCTTACTGAAAGAAAAAGCTTGAAAGATATACTTGAAAAAGCTGAAATTAATCGCAGTACGTTTTAAGAAAACTATATGGATGTATTTACTCTGGCAAATGCGTATGCTGAAAAAAGGAAACGGCGTGACCGAAGTCACGCCGAATTTTTCAAAATAACTGTTTTCGAAGCCCTTGCATTGGGCGTTCTTTATTTCTTAATCTGTGCCTGCAGGTGCATAGAGAGGACAGCAAGAGAGGTTGCCATATTCTCGTTCTGTACAAGGATACCTTGAGGGACTTCCAAGTGGGTAGGCGCAAAATTCCAAATTGCCTTGATGCCACTCTCGATCAGCCTGTCACAGACCTGCTGGGCAGCAGAGGCCGGGACGGTAATAATGCCCATCAGCACATTTTTCCTCTTGCAAAATTCCAGCAAAGAAGAGATATGCATCACCGGTTTCCCTTCGATCTCCGTCGCGGCAGGTGCTACATCAAAGGCAGCTAAGATATTCAGTCCGTAGGCATCGAAACCGCTGTAGCCCAAAAGCGCCTGCCCTAATTTGCCTGCGCCTATCAAAATAGCATCGGTGGTATTGTCGTAGCCCAAAAAGCTGCTGATGTCCTCCATGAGGGCTTTGCGTTCATATCCTATTTTGGGACGGCCGCCATCGGATACCGCAGCTAAGTCCTTACGAACCTGTACCTCGCCCATATTCAGCGCACCGGCAATGGAGGTTGCGGAAATATACTGCACGTTTAGTCCTTTTAAATAAGCAAGATAGCCGGGTAACCGCTTGAGCACAGCCTTAGAAATTTCTTTTCTGTCCATGGAGCTTTCTCCTTTCGATACAAAAACATATCGATAAAATTCTGTATCGATTGTAGCACAGTTTTTTCTGTTTAGCAAGCATTTATGCTGGTTTGCCGCAAAATTTCCTTTTTTAGCCGTGACATAATTCGTTTTTCAAGGCGGGATATGTAGGATTGGGAGATCCCCAGTTTGATTGCAACCTCCTTTTGGGTCAGTTCCTGATAGCCGTAAAGACCGAAACGGAGGGTCACGATCTCCTTTTCCCGGTCAGGAAGCTGCCGAACTGCGCAGCGAAGCAAATGCAGATCTACGGCATCCTCCAAGGGGCGCAGGATCATATCCTCCTCCGTACCCAGTACATCAGACAGTAGCAGTTCATTGCCGTCATAATCCATATTGATAGGCTCATCCAGAGATATTTCCGTTTTTTGGCAGGCAATTTTCCGGATATGCATTAAGATTTCATTTTCAATACACCGGGAGGCATAGGTGGCAAGCTTGATATTCTTATCCCGTCGGTAGGTACTTACCGCTTTCATAAGACCAATGGTGCCGATAGAGATCAGATCCTCCAAATTGACCCCGGTGTTTTCAAACCGCCGGGCGATAAAGACCACAAGTCGAAGATTATGCTCCACGAGTAGGTCTCTTGCACTTTCATCCCCATTTTCCAAGCTTTCCAGTGCCTGCTCCTCCTGTCTGCCCTTCAGCGGTGGCGGCAAGATATCCGCGCCGCTGATATAATAGACGCTCTCCGGTACAATAAAACCGATCCTTACAAGAAAATTCCATAGTTGCATCATAAAACCCCTCCCGTTAATGCCTGATATTCCTGATTGTCCCCTAAACCTTCCGGGGCAAATGCCACCGTCCTTGTCCCCTGCCAAGTACCAATTTTTACATTTTGCAGGCGAAGCGCCAAAAGCATCCCCCCACTTTTTCCCACCGCCTGGTAAGGCACAAGACACAACCCCGGCAGTTTTCCCATCGTACCCACAGGATCCCGAAGTTCCTTTTCCGTCAGCCCCGTCAGTAGGTGTGCTGCCTGCGCGCCAACAATGAGCACCGGCTGACCCGTAATGGGATCACGCAGCGCATTTCCCGTATCACAAAGGGCGGTAAGTTTTACTTTGTTTTCTCCGTAAGAAAGCTCCACCGGGAGAAACTCTTTCCCGATTTTTCCCCGAAAGCCGAAAATACAAAGCAGTGCCACCGCTGACGACGCGCCTAAAAGGCTCCAAATGCCGCCCCTGTCTATTCCCATTGCCACACCGCCCAGCGCCATACTGAGAAGGTAGAAAAGAAATATTCTCCGCAAGGCATTTCTCCGAAAGCCGAAGGCAATACCGCCCATAAAAAGGAGAGAAACCGTCCGCCAAAGGGTATTTCCTAAGAAGGAAAAACCGGGCATCAGGCTCGCAATTCCATAGAGCGCGCCCAAAGCGGCCGAGAGAGCGGCATAGCGGTAATTCGGTGGATGACCGCCCAATCGATTGGTGCCGATAAGCAGCAAAAAATCCACGAAAAAGTTTAGAAAAAGCAAGATATCCAAGTAAATAACCATATTTCTTCCCCCTTTCCGTGGCTATAGCATAACGGGACAGGCACAAAAATGCAGTCGGTTTCCTGCTATTATTCTCCCCCGAAAACCGCCCTAAGAATGCTATCTTCTCCCCTTTTTGCTCTGTGAACAAAAAATACGGCAGCTGAAATAATCAGCTGCCGCTATTTTCTGTCGATTGTTCCTGAGAAATAATTTGGCGGATATTTTTTTCCGCTTTAAAGCGCGGGGTCATAATTTCGTGACCGCAGCCCATACACCGCAGACGAAAATCCGCGCCAGTGCGAAGTACAAGCCACCGTTTCTCGCCGCATGGGTGCTCTTTTTTCATCACCAAAATGTCGCCCAGCTTTACGTTCATTTCTTTCCCCCCTTGATATTTTCCCAGTACTGCTTTGCCGCCTGCTCCAGCTTATTGTTGCCATACTCGTAGTATGTGGTACCGACCAATTCATCAGGCAGATATTGCTGCTTTACCCAGTTTCCGGGGAAATTATGGGGATACTGATAGTTTTGGGGGCGTTCTTGGGTGTAGGTATCGGCGTGGATATTTTGCAGATGCCGGGGAAAATCCCCAACCTTACCCTTTTGCACATCCGCAAGGGCCGTATCTAATGCCACGTGACCGGAATTGGATTTGGGCGAGGTGGCCATCAGCACCGCCGCATCTCCCAAGGGGATTCGGGCTTCCGGCATTCCCAGCATCAGTGCCGCATCTACGCAGGCTTTCACAATGGGAATGATCATCGGGTAAGCAAGTCCCACATCCTCCGCCGCGATGACCATAAGTCTTCGGCAGGCCGCCTGCATTTGCCCCGCCTCCAAAAGGCGGGCTAAGTAATGCACCGCCGCATCCGGATCGGAGCCGCGGATGGATTTTTGCAGTGCAGAAAGAAGATCGTAGAAGTTGTCCCCTGCCTTATCTGCCCGCATTGCGCTCTTTTGGGTCACCATTTGGGCATCTGCAAGGGTCAGTGTCAGCACGCCGTCCTTCGGCTGAGAGGCAGAAAACAGCACTTCAATGGCATTGAGTGCCTTTCGCACATCGCCGCCGCAAGCACCTGCGATATAGCTGAGTGCACCCGGCTCCTCTACAGCCTTCACGCCGTTTCTTTCTTCCAAGAATTTTACCGCCCGGTCAATAGCCTGCCGGGAGGCGGACGCATCCAGCTGTTTAAACTCAAAAACCGTGCTTCGGCTGAGGATAGCGTTAAAAACGTAGAAATAGGGGTTTTCCGTGGTGGAAGCTATGAGGGTAATTTTACCGTTTTCGATGTGTTCCAGTAAGGACTGCTGCTGCTTTTTATTGAAGGACTGGATCTCATCTAAGTAAAGCAGCACGCCGTTGGGTGCCATAAAGGTATCCAGTTGGGCAACAATGTTTTTAATATCGGCAGTGGATGCGGTGGTAGCATTGAGTGTATAGAGGGTGCGGTTGGTCTGCTTGGCGATGATGCTGGCAACGGTGGTCTTTCCTGTACCGCTGGGGCCGTAGAAGATCATATTGGGAATATGACCGGATTCCACCAGGCGGCGTAGGATTGCGCCCTCTCCTAAAATATGGCTTTGCCCATAGACTTCGTCAAGAGTTTCCGGGCGAAGAATGTCTGCAAGGGGCTGGTACATACTTCCCCCTCCTTTATTACATAAATGTGGCTACATCCGGAACCGCAGGCTCAGCAGGTTTAATAGAAACAGCCGTCAGCACTGGCCCCATGGTGTCCCCGAACAGGGTGTGTACCTCGGCAGAAACAGTGGCTTCCACCGTAATCCAAGACCGAGGCTCTAAGTTTTCCGCGCCCGGGTATTTGCAGGGCACGCCACAGAATTGAATATCGTCCTCACAGCAGGTCATTATAAACCGGCCAGGGGCGAACATACCCTCCTTGAATCGGCGAAGCTTTGCCACCTGGGCTTTAAAAACCACGGTCTTTCCGTGGTATTTTTCCGGCTCTTCGGAGGCATCCCGATACCACAGCGCATAGTCCCGGTCCTCAATTTTAATGATCGGGGCGTTCACATCAAAGGGCAGTGGGTCTTCGATCTCGTCAAACTGGGTGCTGCCATCGGTATAGTCGTACAAAATGTCGGTGCTGCGGGAGGCAGCCCGGACGATCTTATGAAAAGGCATCACGTCTGCGCCGGGCTTAAGGCGGTTAAAGACCACCATCTGGGCGCCCATCAGCTTATCCATCATAAGATTGCGCATATTGGCGTTATAGGAAATAAAAGTGGTGCTGTCGGCAAACATCACTTCCTGGGCGACCTCCCAGTTTTGGGGGAGTCTCCCATAGAAGCTGCTAACCAGCTGCATACCGTTGAGCTCTGCCACCACACGTTCTGCCTTATGCTTTTTCTGCAGAGAGAGCAGTTCATCCGGGGTGATGGTGGTCTGATCTACTACCTCTAAAAAGACATTTTTATGGGGGTAAGCGGAAATATCGTATTCCTCGTCACCCTCCTCGCAGATGAGAAGCAGTGTCCGCTCCCCGGCATTGAAACGGGGATCGCAGAGGGTCTCCTGAATAAACTTGGTCTTACCGGAGTCCAAAAAGCCGGTAAATACATAAACGGGAATGGCCTGCATACTTACACTCCAAACAAAGTCTTGATCTTATCTTCATCGATCTTTGCGCCAATGACGCAGAGCTTACCGGTGACGCCGGCTGTGCCAACACGGATATTATGCTCGTCCGGCACATAGTCAAAGTGGAGCCAGTTGCCGTCCGCACCGGGAACGATACCCTTTGCGCGGAGGACTACGCCACATTCTCCCTCATCGAAGCTGTGGAGAATGGTATGCAGTTCTTCTTCGGTGAATTTCTTGGCGGTTTCCACACCCCAGGCGGTAAAGGCTTCATCTGCATGGTGATGATGGTGGTCGTGGTGATCGTGACCGCAGCAGCAACCGTCCTCGTGGTGATGATGGTGCTCCTCGTGATCGTGACCGCAGCAGCAACCGTCCTCGTGATGATGATGGTGATGCTCCTCGTGGTCGTGACCGCAGCAGCAACCGTCCTCATGGTGATGATGGTGGTGCTCCCCGTGGTCGTGACCGCAGCAGCAGTGGTGGTCATCCTGCAGCTGCTGCATAAAAGCAGCAATGGTGTCCGCACCTTCCATCGCATCGGCAAGCTGCTTACCGGTCAGCTCCTCCCAAGGGGTGGTGATGACGGTACAGGTGGGATTGATCTCCCGAATACGCTCAGCGGCATCCTTCAGCTTCTCAAGCGCAATACCGGCAGTCCGGGAGAGGATGATGGCATTGGCGGACTGAATTTGGTTATTGTAAAACTCGCCGAAATTGCGCATATAGCTCTTCACCTTGGTGGCATCGGCAACGGTAACCCTGTAAGAGACCTCTACGCCCTCCACCTTTTCCACCGCGCCAATGACGTCGGAGAGCTTACCCACACCGGAAGGCTCGATGATGATCCGGTCTGGGGTATAATCCGCGAGCACCTGCTCCATTGCTTTGCCGAAATCACCGACTAAGCTGCAGCAGATACAGCCGGAATTCATCTCCCGGATCTCTACGCCTGCTTCCTGCAAAAAGCCGCCGTCAATGCCGATCTCGCCAAATTCGTTCTCAATCAGCACGATCTTCTGCCCGGCATAAAACTCCCGGAGCATTTTCTTAATAAGGGTTGTCTTACCGGCACCCAAAAAGCCGGAGTACACGTCTACTTTCGTCATAAAGGCATACCTTCCTTTGTATTTTCGTATTTTTTATTATAGCACTTTCTTTCGAAAAAGACAACCAAAAATTACAATTCTCTTCGACAGCTTTCCCTTGAAAAGCTGTCCTTTTTCCAATTACCATAGTTTCAGGCGGACATTCTTCCCCGAATGCGACAAACCGCCCAAAAAAGGGACTTGCTACGAAAAGTAACAAGCCCCATTTTTATGCGACAAAGATGCTTTGGATATTATGGTACTTTCTTGCTCCGCCAAGAAAGTACCCAAAGAATGCGGCATAGGGGAGGATTTGAGTTGTTTGCTCCCGCAAACAAAGCCACCTCCCCTATGTACCCCTCCAGGCCCGCCACGCCGCAAGATAAGAAAAATGTTTCGGTGCCATAAGGGGTTGTACCCTTTGGAATCCCCGGTGCAGCAGTACAATTCTGCAGTTAGGTTTATCCATTCCTCTTTTTCTAAAAAGGCTTGCATTTGTCACGGTCAGGTGCTATGATAAGGATGCCAAACAAATCTAAATAATGCAAAGTCGGTACGCCCTTATTATATTTTATGGGGATAGTATACCCTTTTCACATTCAGGACAAGATGAATTTGCTAAAAATGCAACTCCACTTGGACTGGATTAAAGGTGCTACCTTTTTTGCGTTTAAGATTTGTTTGGCGACAATCGGGGTTGCGTTTTTAAGTGCGCTGACTTCGGTTGGCGCACTTTTTTATTTTCCCGGAAAGTACGCCAATAATCCTAAAGAAAGAGAGGCCGTCAAATAAACAAGCGGGAAAATACGATTAAAGAAATGGAGAATAAAGATGAAAAAAGTAAGAATTTTATTTGGTCTGCTGGCAGTCTGTCTGTTAATAACAGGCATTGTTCTCTTTGCCCCTACCAAAGCAAACGCAATAAGCGGAACAGACGGCGTTTACTCTTTCAGCATCTCTGCAGGGAAAGTAACAATTACTGATGTCGATACATCTATTGCCGGAGATGCCATCGTCCCCGCTACATTAGATGGTTATCCAGTAACCGCAATCGGTAAAAATGCATTTGATTCATGCGATAAAATTACAAGTATTTCACTTCCCGACAGTGTAACTACAATTGGTAACGAAGCATTTCGCTACTGTAGTTCCGTTACCAATTTCTCCCTCTCAAAGAATTTAATCACAATTGGCAACAATGCTTTTTCAAACTGCAAAAGCCTCGTAACAATTGAGATTCCAGATAGTGTAGTTAATCTTGGAGGCTGGACATTTAATTTTTGCGAGAACCTAACCAGTATTATAATTGGCAAAAGTGTAGTACTGGTTGATAGTATGATGTTCAATGGTTGCCCACTGTTAAACAGCATATATGTCAGTGAAGGTAACAACATTTACGCAAGTGATGAGAGCGGGCTCCTGTTAAGTGCGGATAAGACTGAACTCATTCTCGTACCACAAGGCAAACTAAATGTTGAAATTCCAGACAGCATTACGGTCATTGGTCCTTCGTCTTTTTCCGGTTGTGGTTGGTTGACTGTTGTAAGAATTCCAGATAACGTAGAGATTATTAGCGATTACGCATTTATGTGGTGTGGTAATCTTGTAGACGTCGAGATTGGCAAAGGGGTAACAACAATTGGTGAAAATGCATTTTCCGAATGTGCTAGACTTTCCCAATGGACAGGAGGAGATAATATTAAAACCATCGAAGACTCAGCTTTTAGAGATTGTTCAAGCCTGACGTCAATTGTTATTCCTCACTCTGTAACTGAAATCGCAGCGAACACTTTTGCAGGTTGCACAGCATTAGAGACTATATATTTGCCAAAACCTATCAAGAATATTGGCTATCGAGCTTTTGGGCACTATGAAAAGTATTCTAATCCAGAGTGTATCTCTCTGAAGGAAATATATTACGCCGGCAGTCAGACAGATTGGTGTGATGTTGTAGTTAATACAGAGGGCGGTGGCAATAGCTACTTCGTAAATGCAAATGTTACTTACGACTACTGCATACACAACTGGAATAATGGAGAAATCACCCAAGCAGCCAACTGCATAGAGAATGGTGTCATAACCTACACCTGTATCGGTTGCGGAGAAACCAAAACAGAAAGCATTGAGAAAAACGAAGCCCACTGCTTTGAAAACGGAGTGTGTCCCCTCTGTGGTTCTCATGATCCCAGTACTACTGAACCGGAAAAGCCTCTTGGTTTCTTTGAAGCCATCGCCGCTTTCTTTGAGCAGCTTTTCCGTACCCTGTTCTTCTTCCTCTATCTCTAATCCGATACCCATTAAAAAAGGAGCTGCGAGAGCAGCTCCTTTTTAGTATTTTAGTCTTCCTCTACTTCGAACTCCAGGAGTTCGCCGCAGTTGGGGCAAGTGATGCTGCCCTTTTCCAAGGTCTCTTCGTCAAAGTCTACGATCTCACCGCAGGTGCATTCCACCTCGTAAATAGTGGAGTCCTCGTCGCCGTAGTCGAAGCCTTCCTCGTCGTACTCCTCGTCGTCGAAATCGTCGAAATCGTCCTCGTAGTCGTCGAAATCTTCATCCTCGTCCTCGGCGAGAATGTAGTCCTCGATGGCGTCCAGATCTTCTTCGATCTCATCCAGCTCGTCGGAGATGGCAATGGTAGTCTCCTGCACATTGGCAAGGGTGGTGGTCACATCGCCCAGCAGCTCCACGATGGAAGCGATCATCTGACCCTCGGGCTTGTCTGTGTCCAGCTTCAGGCCATCCATAAGTCCCTTCAGGTAGGCAGCCTTTTCAGAAATGGTCATAGTGTTTCTCCTTATTTTGCGCGGCCCAGATACTCACCGGTACGGGTGTCGATCTGGATCTTCTCGCCCTCGTTGATGAACAGGGGCACCTTAACCTCTGCGCCGGTCTCCAGAGTAGCAGGCTTCAGGGTGTTGGTAGCGGTGTTGCCGGCAAAACCAGGCTCAGTAGAAGTAACGACCAGGTCTACGAAGGTGGGAACTTCAACACCGAAGACATTGCCCTTGTAGCTCATGATGGTGCAGGTGTCGTTCTCCTTGACGAAACGGAAGCCGTCATCCAGAACAGACTTGTCGATAGGCTCCAGCTCGTAGGTCTCGGGGTTCATAAAGTAGTACAGATCGCCGTCATTGTAGGAAT
>JAZSDE010000023.1:0-4769 GCA_045531015.1 Faecousia sp. | reverse complement strand
CCCACGCCAATGTCTGCAGACTTGATGGAAGGTGCATCATTGACACCGTCACCGGTCATTGCGGTAATACAGCCGTTCGCTTTCCAAGCCTTAACGATCCGGGTCTTATGCTCCGGCTGGACGCGGGCATATACACCAAATTTCTTGACATACTCACAAATATCCTCATCGGAAATGGCATCCAACTCTGCGCCCGTGATTGCCTCAGAGGCATCGGTAATAATACCCAGCTCCTTGGCAATTGCCACAGCCGTATCCTTATGGTCACCGGTGATCATCACAGGGCGGATACCTGCCCGGCGGCATTCCTCAATAGCGGCCTTGACCTCGGGACGCACCGGATCGATCATGCCGGTAAGACCCAAGAAGATAAGCTCCTGCTCCAAATTCTCGGGGCTATTGTCAGCAGGCTTTGTCTCCCACATACGCTGGGCAGCGGCCAGCACACGCAGTGCCTTATCGGCCATCGCCTTATTGGCTGCCATAATTTCGGCGATCTTCTTGTCGGTCATAGGCTTCACTTCGCCGCCGTCCAAATAGTACTTGCAGCGAGCCAGTACCACGTCAGGGCCGCCCTTAGTGTACTGGACGAATTTACCGCCAAGATCGTGGATGGTGGACATCATCTTACGGCCGGAGTCGAAAGGTGCTTCGTCCACACGGGGAGTCTTCGCTTCCAGCTCCTGCTTCTTAAGGCCAAGCTTGCAGGCAAAGTTTACAAGGGCGCACTCGGTGGGCTCGCCCTCTGCCTCATCTGCTTCGTTGAGGTTTGCATCGGAGCAGAGAGCCATAGCGGTAGCTACCAGCTTTTCATCACCGAAGCACTCCACGACAGTCATCTTATTCTGGGTCAGGGTACCGGTCTTATCGGAGCAGATGACCTGGGTGCAGCCCAAGGTCTCCACGGCAGTCAGCCGGCGGATGACCGCATTGCGCTTACTCATCTTTGTCACGCCGATACTGAGCACCACGGTAACAACGGTGGCAAGACCCTCGGGAATTGCTGCGACTGCCAAAGAAACAGCCACCATAAAGGTTTCCAAAATAGCGTTCAGATGGAAGTCACCGTGCATCAGCAGGTTAAATGCAAAGATAAAGACACAGATGCCCAGCACGATGAAAGAAAGGGTCTTGCCCAAAGCATCCAGCTTCTTCTGCAAGGGGGTTTCTTCGTCACTTGCCGCTGCCAGCGCGCCGGCAATTTTGCCCATTTCGGTGTCCATACCGGTTTCGGTAATGACAGCCTTACCGCGTCCGTAAACCACGGTAGAGCCCATGTAGCACATATTCTTCCGATCACCCAGAGGCACATCCTCCTGCCCCGCAGTAAGATTCAGGGCATCGATCAGCTTGTTGACAGGTACACTTTCGCCTGTCAGCGCCGCTTCTTCGATCTTTAAGCTGGCATTTTCAATAATGCGGCCATCCGCAGGAACGGCATCACCGGCCTCCAGCACCACAATGTCCCCGGGAACCAGCTCAGAGGAAGGAAGCGAGATCTGCTTGCCGTCCCGTATCACTTTACAGGTTGCCGCTGTCATCGTTTGCAGCGCCTCAATAGCAGCTTCTGCCTTACTCTCCTGCACCACGCCCAAAATGGCATTCAGCAGCACAACCGCAATGATGATAATGACCTCTGCCCACTCGTTTTCACCGGAGAGCATACCGGTCAGCGCAGATACTGCAGCCGCAATCATCAAAATAATGAGCATCGGGTCTTTCAGCTGATTTAGGAATCGCTGAATAAGGGAAGGCTTTTCTGCCTCCTTCAGCTTGTTGGGGCCATACTGGGAAAGCCGCTTTTCTGCTTCATTAGCAGAAAGGCCTTGAGTCGTCACGCCCAGCTTGTCTAAAACCTGCTGGGTGGACAGGGTGTAGGTTTTCTCCATTCAAACAACACTCCTCTTAATTATATAAATAAAAAAGACCTATGCACGGCGGTTTACGCAGTGCATAAGTCTCATTCTTTCATAAACACTCCGAGCCGAAAGGCTGTATTGACGAAATGCTTCAGGCGGCGCGCCGCCCGGAATTACTCCCTTATGTTCTGTTAGTATAACAATTGTTCCCAAAAAAGTCAAGCACAATCCGCAAACGGTCATATTTTTCCCATTGGGGGCAGGATTATGCGAAAAAACTACACATTACAACTTACAAATTATAAATTATGATGCCCCAGCAAAGAAGATCGTAGGGAATGCGTTATGCATTCCTCGTTGCGGAACGGATAAATCCGTTCCCTACAATTATCAATTGTCAATTGCCGCAATCAGCTTGCCCAGGAGCGGCTCAAAGGCTGCGCCGTACCAGTGATTATCGAGGGTAGCCGTATAGCGGATACATTCCACGGTGTAATCCGCTGCGATCTTTGCTGCTTCCGGTGCGGTCTTACCACGGACATAAGCACCTACAAAGGAGGAAGCGTAAATATCCCCTGTGCCGTGGCAGGAGTTCGGCAGCTTCACATGCTCATAATAGCTCCGCTTCTCCCCTTCTGCTACCAGTACGCCGGTAAAGCCCTCCCGGTAGGAAACACCGGTGAGCACCACGTTTTTGCACCCCATCGCCTGCAGCTTGCCCACAAGGCCTTCGATATAGCTCTCATCGTAGCTTTCCTTATACGCCGTATCGGTTAGAAAGCAGGCCTCGGTGATGTTCGGCAGGATATAATCGGCAGCAGCGCAAAGCCTGCCCATTTCCCGTGCATATTCCATATCGAAAATGGGATAGAGCTTACCGTTATCCGCCATAGCTGGGTCAACGATCAGCTTACCACCCGCCTCCAAGGTCGCTTCCCGGATAGACAGCACATAGTCCACCTGGCTGATACTGCCGAGATAGCCTGTATAAATAGCTGCGAACTGGATATTCTCCTTTTTCCAATGGTCACGGATGGACGGCATATCGTCTGCCAAGTCCCGGAAAGTAAAGCCGGTAAAGCCGGCAGTATGAGTAGAGAGCACTGCAGAGGGCAAGATGGAAGCCTCCACACCGCAGGCAGACAGGATGGGCAGCGCCACCGTCAGGGAGCACTGGCCTACACAGGAAATATCCTGAATAGTAAGGATACGTTTATACATAGAGATTGCCTCCTTAATTTATGCCTTATATTGGGGTTGGCAAGTGAGATTGACACCAAGCCGCTTAAATGTTTTTTCGTCCACAGGAGAAAGGATCACAGAGGAGTGAACCTGACAGCCCCGCAGCTTGGGCAGCTGCGCCATTGCCTGTTCCGCCCGGGGATCGCTGGCTGCGCAGATAGAGAGAGCGATCAAGATCTCGTCTGTGTGGAGCCGGGGATTTCGGTTACCAAAATGATCTACCTTTAAATGCTGAATGGGGTCGATGACCTCCGGCGCGATCAGATGCAGCTCGTCCGGGATGCCTGCCAATGCTTTCAGCGCGTTGAGAAGCAGTGCCGCAGATGCACCCAAGAGGTTAGATGTCTTTCCCGTAATGATCCGCCCGTCGGGCAGTTCCATAGCCGCTGCCGGCTTGCCGGTCAATTCCGCCTTCTCAAGTGCAGGCGCAACTACCTTTCGGTCACCCTCACTGACACCGGCTTTATTCATCAGCAGCTCTAATTTCAGAACCTCCCCATCGGTGGACTTACCCTGCTTCTGCAGGCTCAAAATGTCATAGTAACGGCGCAGGATCTCCTGCCGGGAGGCCTCACAGCACACCTCGTCGTCTGTAATGCAGAAGCCTACCATATTAACACCCATATCCGTGGGAGATTTATAGGGGCACTGTCCCAAGATCCGGCTCAGCATAGCCACCAGCACAGGGAAGGCTTCCACATCCCGGTTATAGTTAACCGTGGTGGTGCCATAGGCTTCCAAGTGGAAGGGGTCGAGCATATTCACATCATTTAAATCTGCCGTTGCCGCCTCGTAGGCGAGATTTACCGGGTGGTTAAGAGGCAGATTCCAAATAGGGAATGTCTCAAATTTGGCGTAGCCTGCATGGATACCCCGCTTATGCTCGTGATAGAGCTGAGAAAGGCAGGTAGCCAGCTTGCCGCTGCCCGGCCCGGGTGCGGTGATGACCACAAGCTCCCGGGTAGTCTCGATAAAGTCGTTTCTGCCGTAGCCTTCATCGCTGACAATGTGGGAGATATTACTGGGATAACCCTCGATCTCATAATGGTGATAAACCCGGATCCCCATCGCTTCCAGCCGCTCCTGAAATGCCTTGGCGCGGATCTGTCCGTTAAAGCGGGTCAGCACCACAGAAGAAACATACAGTCCCAGATCCCGGAAAACACGGATCAGCCGGATCACGTCCCGGTCATAAGTAATGCCTAAATCGCCCCGAATCTTATTCTTTTCAATATCATCGGTATTGATGGTGATGACGATCTCTACCTTTTCCTTGATCTGCAGCAGCATCCGCAGCTTACTGTCCGGCTGGAAGCCGGGCAGGACACGCGCCGCGTGGTTATCGTCGTAGAGCTTGCCGCCAAACTCCAGATAGAGCTTGCCGCCGAAAAAATCGATCCGTTCCTGAATGTGAGCAGACTGTATTTGAATGTACTTATCATTATCAAAACCGATCATCGCGTACGCATCCTTCTTTTTTTATTTTCCGCGATTTATTATACTCCCGGAAACACAAATAATCAAGACCGCTGCAGAAACTTTCTGCAACAGTCTGTATTTACCGCAATACGGTAACCGGAATCGATTTGCATTTTCTTTCGCAAGCGAAAGAAAATTAAGGTAGCCGCCAGTGTTTGCACTGGTGGCAGGAACTGTCCACCGGACAGT
>JAZSDE010000051.1:0-7488 GCA_045531015.1 Faecousia sp. | reverse complement strand
TTCATTGCCCAAGCAATGAAAAAGGCTGAGGGATTGACACCCCCTCCGGGTCGCTGTTCGCGACCCACCTCCCCTGTGTAAGGGGAGGCTTTTGACTGTCTACAACTCGCAAATAAATGTGAAATCCTCCCAAGGGATGTTTACGGGCTTTTTCTGACAGATGATCTCATCCACATGGAGAAGCAGCGGAAAATCCTTGGCGTCCAATATTCCCTTATCTGCCGCCACACGGATGGCACGGGCGACCCGTTCCGCCACTACAAGAGATTCTAAGGTCACGCCATTGAGTTCCTTTTTCGCTGCATCGATGTCAAGTCCTCTGCCCAGCAAAATGCCGATAAGCCGTGTTCTGCCGCCGTAGACCGTCACATAGAGGTCACCGTAGCCCACAGACATATTCTCCAAGGTCGCCGCGCCCTGATAGGCAAGGAGTTTGTACATTTCCTTCACTGCCTGTCCAAAAATGGCCGCCTGAGAATTAAAGTGGAGCACACTGTCGATGCCAAATTCCTTTTGGTTCAGGCCGATGGTCAGTGCCACACCCAAAGCATAGCCGTTTTTCAGCGCAACTGCGCTTTCGATGCCCACCACATCCTGAGAAAGGCTGATATGGTAATAATCGGTGGTCATAATATCTTTCATCATCTGGAGGGTCGTCATATCCTTGCCGCAGAAAGCCACCTCGGTCTGGTCGTGGGCAACCAGCTCATAGCTTGTGCAAGGGCCGCCAATGGCATTGAGAGATAATTTATGCCCGATCTTCTCCAGCTTCGCCGCCCAAATATCCGGGTAGGTGAGCAGCTTTCCGTCCTCGGTATCCATAAGGCCTTTTGTAACTGTCAGTACGGGAATTTCCGTAGGGATCTTCGGCAGGATCACATCGCCAAACCACTCCACGCCGAAGCTGCTGACACCGCCAATGATCATCGTCGCGCCTGCAATGGCCTCTTCTACTTCCTCGATTTGGAAATAGCGAACGCCTGCGGGGAAGGGACGGTCAAATTTAGGATGCTGCCCGGTCTTGCGGCAGGCTTCAATGATTTCCCTGTCTAAATGGGTGCCCACAAGGCGTACCTCGTGTCCGTTCTCCCGGGCAGGAAATGCCAGTGCAGAGCCCATCATACCCGCGCCAATTATGGTAACGATCGCCATAAAAATTACTCCTTTTCCCGTAGTATTCGCAGAATTTCTCCTGCATCCTGTAGTACCAAATCCGGTTTTACATCAGACTGCGCCAAGGTCTCCAAGGTAGACTCCCCTGACAGCACCAAAATGCCGGTGCAGCCCGCCGCGAGGCCCGATTTTACATCCGTATAGATTCGGTCGCCGATGACCGCTGTTTCTTCCGGCTTTGCCCCGTATTTTGCCATAGCAAGCTTTGGCATTAAGGGGCTGGGCTTTCCGATAACCACCGGCTCCTTCCCGGTGGCATTTTTAATGCCGATGCAGATACTGCCGCAGTCCGGCACACTGCCAAATTCCGTAGGACAAACCAGATCCGGGTTGGTAGCAATATAGGGAAGCTCCGGACGGGTCAACAGTAAGTAGCTCACATCGTGGAGCTTCTGAAAGGTCAGCTCCGTATCAAAGCCCATTACGATGCACTCCACATCGCTAAGGTTAGCAGTAACAGTGAAGCCCTCCCCTTCCAGTTCTTTTACAAGAGACCGGGTGCCGCAGACATAGAGCTTCTTCCCGGGATGGTTTTGCTTTAAATAATAAGCCGTCGCCTGAGAGGAGGTCATAAAATCCTCCCGAGTGGCCTCGATGCCTAATTTACGGAGCTTCTTTACATAGTCCTCCACGCTCTTGGAGGAATTGTTGGTCACAAACAGATACTTTCCCCCGGCACGTCGAATCTCGGAAAGCAGTTCGATTGTAAAATCATACAACCGGTCACCTAAATAAAGGGTACCGTCCATATCAAAAAGGTAAAGCTTTGTCCTTTGAATAGCCTCGTGTAGTGTCATAGTTAGTCACCTCAGTCAATGGCTTTGGTAGCAACCACCTTTGCGCCAAATACATCCGGCAAAATCACATCGCCCAGCTTTACCGGTGCGCAGACCGTAATGCTGCGAAGCGCTGCCATCACATCCATCATTTTGTCCTTGGGAACGGGCTGCTCTGTTTTCACAGAAGCCATAGTGTCCTTTCGGTTGCTGACGCGGACAGTGGATGTCACCGTTCGCACGGGATTTGTACATTCCGCGATAGCATACCCCTCCCCTTTGGGGCAGGTATTCCCTGCAACCGTTAAGGCGCCGTTTGTTTCCTTTACAGTCATTGTACAGCCCCGGGGGCACAAAATGCAAGTAATATTTCTTTCCATTACAATTCCTCCAATGCTACCACGATGGATGCGGTAACGTCACTGAGCATCTCTGCCTTCAGCGTCAGCTTTTCCATCTCACCAGGTGCGGCTTTCAGCCGTTTTGCCGTAGCAAGGACTTTTTCGCCCGCCGTGACTGTAAACTTCACCTTTCCAAAGGGCTGCGTCACCCGCAAAAACAGGCTCACATCCTCCCCTGTCTTATGGAGTGTTTGCGGGATCACATACCGCACACCGTTTCCGGGTTTTGTGGAAAGGGTATCTGTCTCGGTATTTCCATTGCGTACAAAATCAGCCGCACCGATACCTGCCCGTTCTGCCTCTTCGGAAACATAGTCCACCAAGTCGTGAACCTGCAAAACGTTACCGCAGGCAAAAATGCCGGGGATCTGGGTTTGACAAATGTCATCCACCAACGCGCCGCCGGTGATGGGATCCATAGGAATACCGCAAGCCCGGGTCAGCTCATTTTCAGGAATTAAGCCAACGCTCAAAAGAAGGGTGTCACAGGGAATAAACCGCATTGTCTCTTCAATGGGCTGACGGCGCTTGTCTACTTGGGCAACCGTCACACCCTCTACCCGCTTTTCACCGTGAATTTGGACGACTGTGGTGCTTAAGTAAAGAGGAATACCGAAATCCTCCAGGCATTGCACGATATTACGGGTAAGGCCACCGGAGTAGGGCATCAGTTCACAAACCGCTTCCACCTTTGCGCCCTCCAGACTCATACGCCGCGCCATAATCAGGCCAATGTCACCGGAGCCTAAAATGACAACCTTTTTACCTACCATATAACCTTCGCAGTTCATCAGCTTTTGGGCGGTACCTGCGCTGTAAACGCCTGCAGGCCGGCTGCCGCTGATGTTTAGGGCACCGCGGCTTCGCTCCCGGCAGCCCATTGCCAAAATTACCGCATTGGCCTTCATTTTAAGGATGCCCTGCCGGCTCTGTGCTGTTACCACACGGTCAGAGGAAACATTCGTAACCGTTGTTTCATAATAGACCTGAATACCCCGCTCTTGCACCATCTTTGCATATACAGCCGCATATTCCGGTCCGGTCAGCTCCTTGCCTAGCTTGTGCAGACCGAAGCCGTTATGGATACATTGCTGCAAAATACCGCCCAAACGGGGCTCTCTGTCTAAAATAACCACATCTTTTACGCCCCGGTCATAGGCCGCAACCGCCGCCGCCATACCGGCCGGGCCGCCGCCTACGATAACAATATCGTGTTCCATCATCTCATTGACCGATCCTTCCCGTGAGCATATAGCTATCCCCACCGTTTTTCGTAACATTCTCCATAGGAATTCCCAATTCCTCTGCGATCAGCGCCATTACATATGGGCCGCAGAAGCCGCCCTGGCACCGACCCATACCGCTGCGGGTGCGCCGTTTCACGCCGTCTAAATCCCGTGCGCCGGGATTTTGGCGGATAGCTGCGCGGATCTCACCCTCGCTAACAGTTTCACAGCGGCAAACGATTTTTCCGTAGTCAGGGTTTTCCTGAATATAGGCATTTTTCTCCTCGTCGGACATTTTACGGAATGCGTGGGGATCTTCCCGCTTGCCGTTCCAGTTTTCCTTTTCGGTCAGCGCAAGACCTATATTATTTAGAATCTCCACCGCATATTTTGCGATAGCTACACAGCAGGTAAGGCCGGGAGAGTCGATGGCCGCCACGTGCACAAAGCCGGGGGCATTGGGAGATTCTTCGATAATGAAATCACCCTTTTCCTCAGAGGCGCGAACGCCTGTGAAGGAGGTGATCACCTGCCGGAAATTGACGGAGGGTACGCTTTTTGCCGCGAGGCGCTGGACCTGCCGGAGTCCCTCCGGCGTGGTGTCACGGCTCTCAGGTACGTCTACCTTCATAGCCGTAGGACCGGTGAGCAAGTTTCCGTCCACTGTGGGAGAGACTAAGATGCCCTTTCCCTCTTCGGAGGGTACTTGGAAGATCGTATGGCTGACACGGCTGCCCTCGGTTTTATCCAAAAGGATGTATTCGCCTGCCCGAGGGATGATTTCAAAGTAAGTATCCCCTACCATATTTGCAATCTTGTCGGAATAACCCCCGGCACAGTTAAGTACATATTTTCCGCAGACCGTATCCCCGGATGCAGCCGTCACAAGATAGCCATTTCCCTGCTTTTCGATAGAAGAAACCGCAAAATTCCGCATCAATTCCACGCCGTTATCCATAGCATTGCCGGTAGCCGCTATCGTTAACTCGTAGGGGCAGATAATGCCGGCGTTGGTAACGTGGAGTACGCTGGTAATCTCCTTGGACAAATTGGGTTCGATGGCGCGCGCTTCCTCTCCGGAGAGGATTCTCAGTCCCGGAATTTTATTGACAATCCCCCTTTTATACAGCGCCTGCACAGCCGGGTCTTCCTTTTCTCCAAAGGCGCAGACCATAGAGCCATTCTTGATATAGGGAACGTGCAGTTCTTCCGCTGCCGCATAGAGCATTTCCACACCAACAGTGTTGAGCTTTGCTTTGCGTGTACCCGGCTCCGGGTCGTAGCCGCCGTGGACAATGCCGCTGTTTGCCCGGCTTGCGCCGGAGGCCACGTCATTTTCCTTTTCCAGCAGGCACACCGACAGCTGATACCGGGAAAGCTCTCTGGCGACCATACCGCCGATCACACCGGCGCCAATAATTACCACATCATAATTCATAGATTCAGTCCTCCCTAAAATACAAAAAGAGAAACGCAAAAGAAAGACATCTGTTGCAATGTCTCACTTTTCCGTTTCTCTCAATCTCCAACGGGTATTTAATTTATAGCTCCCAAAGCGCCGGCCGACCGGTAGAAATGGCAGTCGCACCACTGCCCAAGGCTGCTGTGATCTCCGCCTTCGTTTCAATAAGACCACCGGCAATGACGGGGATATTCTCTTTGGAAAGGCGTTCAATCACCTTTGGGATCACACCGGGCATAATCTCCATAAAATGGGGATTTGTATTTTTCAGCACTTCCAAAACGCTTCCCATACCTTGGGAATCCAAAGCAAAGAAGCGCTGTACCGTCAAAAGGCCCAAATCTTTGGCGGCACGAATTAGCTGCGCCTTGGTGCTAATAATACCATCTACGCCGCATTTTGCAAGAAAAGCAAGTCCTGTCCGATCCTTGCCAACGCCATCGGAAAGATCGATATGCACAAAAACAATCTTCCCCCCATCGTGTGCTTGACGGATCTTCTGCTCTACCGTCATCAGGTTACATTCCAAATAGAACAGAACTTCTGCAGAAGAAGAAATCGCAGCCTCCCAGCGGTCATCCCGGATCGCCGCGATAATTGGGGAACATTCTAAGCGGTTCCTAAGCTCTACAGCGCGCATACGGCTTCCTCCACCTAAATATCTAAGTTATATTACCATACCCGCGGTGCAATGTCAAGGTACGCAGGCACTAATGTATCATCCAAAAGAAACTTGATAAATATATGCAAAAACGACCCTTCCGGTGAGAAGGATCGTTTTATATTACTTTTTGAATACAAAAAATTTACTGAGCACATAGTTAAATACGACGACAAAAACTGCAAGGATTAGCTTCATCACAAGGAAATTCCATTTTAGAATATCTACCGTCAGCCATAGGCTTACCGTTTCTACGATCAGGGAACCTACCCGGCTGCCAACGAAGCGGAGAAGCTCTCCGAGAACACCGCGTCCCCAGCTTTTGCTTTCAAAGACATACAGCTTATTGGTCACATAAGCAAAGGCAACTGCCGCTGCCCATGCAATGACATTACTGACCCACGCAGGCCAACTGGCGAAGTAATGCAGCGGCAGGCTAACCGCGTAGTTGACCGCCGTAGTCAGCACGCCGAACACAAGGTATATGACCGTAGAGCGGTGTTTTTCATATAACGCCTTCAGCTTTTCGTACACAGTAAACTCCCTCTCTTAAAGGCCTAAATCCTCGCCCACCAGAATAAACTTGATCCGACCCACCGGACGGCAATGGCGAGTAATGACGATCTGATTGCAGATACAGCTCTCGCTCTTGCAGTCAGCGCAGATGCCGGTGACGGTGCAGGGATTTTGTAGCTGGAAGCGCTGCTGATTGGCGGGCGCAGCCACTGTCCGTGCCCGCTTCACCGCATCCTCGATGCTATCCGTCACCTTATTCATACCGGCAATAACCAAAACCGTTTTCGGGCCGTAGATAATGGCGGCCACCCGGTTTCCCATACCGTCGATATTGACCATCTGGCCGTCAATGCTCATACCGTTTGCCCCGGTGAGAAACACATCGGCGCGCAGGCACTTGGCAGCGATCTCATCCCGCTCCTCTTTGGTGCTGCAGGTCTCCCGGTCAAGGGCGGTGTAAGGGCCATTTCGCACCGCATCCATCAGTCCGATCTGTTGGGCAGACATAGCGCCGCCCCAGCCCACTGTCGCTCCCTCCGGGATCCATTCCAGTGCCTTTTTCAGGGCTTCTTCCCGGTTTACGCAGTAGCAGGCATCAAAATGCCGGCTCTGCAAATTCTTTACCAGCATTTTGCCTCGTTTTTCATAATATAATTCTTTTGGTGCAGCCATAGGAAAATCCTCACTTGTTTAGTAGTTTCTCCAGTGCGGCCAGCTTCAGGCAGGTGCAGAACACATCCATCGCCATCTGCAGCTCCTCCACGGGAGGCAGGCTGGGGGCAACGCGGATATTGCTGTCATTCGGGTCGATGCCGTAGGGATAGGTGGCGCCGGCGGGGGTCATTACCACACCGGCCTCCTTGCAGAGAGCCAACGCCCGCTTCGCTGTGCCAGGCATGGTGTCAAGGCTCACAAAGTAACCGCCTGTGGGGTTACCCCAGCTGGCAAAGCCGCAGGGCTTCAGCTGCTCCTCCAAAATATCTGCCACTACCTTGAATTTCGGCGCCATAATGGCGGCGTGCTTCTTCATAAGCTCTAAAGTATGCTTCCTATCCTTCAGGAAGCGGACGTGCCGCAGCTGGTTGACCTTGTCATAGGAGATCATCTGCACGGAGAACAGCTTTAGGAAATAGTCCACATTGGCCTCCGAGCAAGCCAGTACAGAAACACCAGCGCCTGCGAAGGTGATCTTAGAGGTAGACGCAAATTCGTAAACCATATCGGGATTGCCGTATTCCTCGCAAAGGCCGATAATGTCAAGTCGGATCGTAGC
>JAZSDE010000135.1:0-3510 GCA_045531015.1 Faecousia sp. | reverse complement strand
CCGAAGGGGGTGGGGGTAACAGCGGTAACCTCGATGAACTTGCCGTCGGGCTTGTCCTTCAGACGGTTCATAACCTTAATAAAGTCGATCTTGGGAGTCTTGCCGTAGGGGATGATCTCTTCGGGCAGCAGACCCAGCTTCTCACGGAAGTAGTCAACGGGAGGCAGAGTCTTTTCTGCTTCCTCTGCGATCTGCCAGTCAGCGAACTTGGTGGGATCCAGCTTTACAAGACCCTTTTCGTCCACGTACTTGCCATTTTCGTCAAAAACGATTGCCATAGTATGTTCCTCCTTGTTTTCGGTGTCTTTCGACACATTCATTATGTTTTTATTATACCTCCGTGATGACGGCGGCGTCCCGAATGAGACCCATCGCCTTCCCGGTCAGTACGCTTCTTTCCAGTGCCTTTTCAAATTCGGCATCGTAGTAGGGCTTTAGCTGCTCCATAGTCATATCGTTTTGACGGCAGACCATAGCCAGTGCCTCCCCGATCTCTTCCTTGGTAGCGGAAAGCCCCTCCAAGATCACCACCCGGTCGATGGCTGCCGCATTTCTAAGGGCTGCCACAGCCGCAGGCTTTGCCTCCTCCCGGAGAGCCTCCTCGGTGGTATTCATAAACTGCATATACATATCTAAGGTAAGCCCCTGCTGGGAGAGCTGGGCACGCAGGTTATTCATCTGCTCCTGCACCGCTTCCTCAATTTCGCCCTCACTGGGGGTATACTCCAAGGTCTCTGCCGCAGTGCGAAGCAGCCGATCCTGCAGATCCATTTCGCCCCGCTCGTCGGTAAATTTTTGCAGGCTTTCTCTAAGCTTTTCCTTCATTTCCGGGAAAGTATCGCAGCCGCCGACCTCTTTGGCAAATACATCGTCCGGCTCATAGGGGGTCTTCACCCGGATCTCATGGATCTTGCACTTAAATTCTGCGTCTTTGCCAGCAAGCTCCTCGGAATGGTACTGCGCCGGGAAGGTTACCTTTACCGTCACTTCCTCGCCGGGAACTTTGTCCAGAAGCTGCTCCTCAAAGCCGGGAATGAACATCCCGCTTCCCAGCACCAAGGTCTGCATCTCAGCGGTACCACCGGCGAACTGCACGCCATCGCAGAAGCCTGCATAGTCCAGCACGATCTCATCCCCGTTTTCGGTGGGGCGATCCTTAATCACCGCGATGCGGGGGTACTGCTGCTGCAGCCGCTCGATATGGCGGTCGACCTCTGCTTCCGTAACGATATGTCTTTGATAATTGGCCTTCAGGCCAAGGTAAGTAAATGCCATTTTTGTTCTCCTTCGGTCTGCGCAAAAACGCAGGTTTTCCACCTGCCATTTTACCATACCTTTTATACCTTTGCAATCCTTCTTTTTCCCGAAAGACGGCATTTTCCGGTAATTTTTCAAGCAACGCTCTCATTATACAAATTTTTCTTGTAAAAACAATATAGTTATGATATTTTATTTATAGTTTCTATCTATAGATTTTAGAGGTGCATATATGAACTATAATTATTTGCGGTATTTTTCCGTATTGGCACAGCTGGAGCACTATACATTAGCTGCTGCAAGATTGGGTATTTCCCAGCCGTCCCTCAGCAGCGCCATCCACCATTTGGAAGAGGAGTTGGGTGATGTGAAGCTCTTTGAAAAAGTGGGCAGAAACATCCGCCTGACAGAAGAGGGACGTTTCTATCAGGAAAAGGTGGACGCGGCATTAAAGGAATTAAACGACGCCTCCATCACCCTCCGGGACAGCCGCACCAGTGCGCCGGTCATTATCCGGCTTGGCGTGGTCTCCGGTACGTTGGACAGCGTCGTAGCAAGGGAAATACTCTCCCATATTCGCCAAAACGACCGCATCCGCTTCCGGCTGACAGAAAGCTCTGCGGAAGATCTGATGGATTTGGTGCGGGAGGAAAAGCTGGATATGGCCATCGTAGATACAACAAACCGGGACAGGAGCCTTCATTTCCGCCGATTGGGACAGGCAAATTTCCAGGTTGCCCTCCCGGAGGGACATCCCTTAACCAAAGAAGCCATTCTGACCCCCCAGCAGATCGCCCGGGAGCCCCAGATCGTTTTCAATTACGGTATGGAAAACAGCTTCGGCCAGTGGGCAAGCGGCGTTCCCATCGAAGAGCAGATCGTCTGCACCGTCAATACTGCCGGCGCTGCCCGTTCTCTTGTGGCGGAGGGCGTGGGAATCTGTGTGCTGTCCGAAAAATGCGCCCTGCCCCGCCCCGGCGTTACGTTCCGACCTATCGAAAACTGGCATCAGGCGTTTTATATGTGTATTCTCTACGACAAATGGTTAGAGCCGCCGGTTTGGGGCTTTGTAGAAGCCCTCGTCAAGCAGCTGCGCAGTGCTCAATGACAGCCACCGCACCATCGAAAAAATATAACTGAGGCGCACTTCCTTACGGAGTGCGCCTCACAGCGGCGATTGTTTGATTTTGGCGTACCGGCGGGGGTACTGGGGCGGTGTGTGGGCGGTCTTTTTAAAAACAAGAACCGTATGCACGCCGTCATCTACCGGGAAATCCGCAATTTTCTCTAAAGTGAGACCTAATTTTTTGACTGCGTTTCTGGCTTCCTCCAGCTCCTGCCGGGCGGCAGAGCCTTTCATAGCCAAGACCTTGCCGCCTACTTTTACGTAGGGCGCGGTCAGTTCCAAAAGGATGTTGAGCCTTGCAACAGCCCGGCTGGTGGCGATGTCGTAGCTTTCCCGACAGCCGGTCACAAATTCCTCCGCCCGGGCTGTAACACACTGGGCATCTACGGAAAGGGTGGGCAGAATCTCGGAAAGCCAGTTCATTCGTTTCCCCAAGGAGTCCAGCAAGGTCAATTTAACCTCCGGACAGGCAATCTTTACCGGCACACCGGGAAATCCTGCGCCGCAGCCCACATCGATCATTGTCCTCCCGGCCAGCGCCTCCAAGGATAACAGGGAAAGGCTGTCCAACAGGTGGAGCCGCGCCACTTCCTTCGGCTCTGTGATGGCGGTGAGGTTCATTACCGCATTTTGCCGGATCACAGCCTCGCCAAAGGCGGTCAGCCGGTCGATACGTTCCTCCGGCAGGGAAAGATTCAGAGCAGGTAGTCCTGCGGTCAGTGTCTCTTTCATTTTTTGCGGGAGGCGTTAGGGAGACCGGACAGATCCACCTGCGTTTCGTCCATAGGATCGAAGGAGGGAGTGTCCTCGTCTTCCACGTGGTTGGGGAGATAGACCTCCTGAATATACCAAGAGACCAAAAGCTGCACATTGTTGCGGAAATCGTTGGCGTTTTCTGCGCTCTTATAGAAATTATCGATGGTGTTGATCTCTGCGTCAAAGTGGGGTAGTTCATCGGACATCAGCCGCTGGCAGGCCGCCTGGGCGTTGTCAGAATTGAAGGATTGCAGCGCCTTCAGGCAGTACCGGTAGGCGTTGAGATAGCCGGAATAGACGAAATAGGGATCGGCGTTGTGGGTACAGGCCAAAAATGCGGCGAACTTAGCATCTCGGTCGGCGTAAATACT
>JAZSDE010000093.1:0-3948 GCA_045531015.1 Faecousia sp. | reverse complement strand
TTACATAACTTTTCGGTACTATAATCCCAACAAACCAATACAATAATATGCATTAAGTTCAATACTGCCAATAATAAAACCCACCCATCAGGGTGGCTTTTATTATTGGCAGAGGATGAGATAGGATTCGAAAGGGCGGCACCAGTGCGCACACTGGTGTAAAAATTGAGAGCGGGCGAGCAATTTTTAGCCCGTGGGAGAATCCATTGGTTGCAAGACGCATCCGTGTGGATGTGTATTGCAATCAATATGGGTCGTAGCAAACTACCGCAACTTTAATTTTTGCCTAAAAGGCAAAAATGCAAACGAATCCCTCATCCGACCAAGTTATAGAAAATCCACCAAATAATATGTAGGTCGGGGGTTTGCTCCCACCGTTTTAACGCACCGCCAAAAGATGATGTAGGGAATGGATTTATCCATTCCATCACGGTGTGCCCATTAAAGGCGGAATGCATAAATGCATTCCCTACGGCATAATGCAAAAGTGCATGCCGGGAGATTGCCACGGACGGCAAAGCTGTTCTCGCAATGACAACGGAAATTGGATGTTGCTACAACAAAAAAGACCTTCCCGATTTGAGAAGGTCTTTTGATCTTTTACACACTTACTTTTTCTTTCTTACCCAGCTTTACCCGGAAATAGTAACCGATGGCATAAATAATACCGGAGGCGATCGTGATGCCCAACATCAGCAGGAACATATTTACAAACCAACCGCAGGCGGCATAAATATCCTTAAAGACCGCCAGGGGACTTCTCACGTAGGGGGAGATGTAGAAACAGTTTACTTTATCGCCGAAGATAAGATTGAAACTTTGCGCCACAACACAGGCGATATAGTAAACGATAATGCCCTTAAAATAGGCGCGGCGTTCCGTGCAGACCCGCTTGCTCAGGTAGAGATAAAGGCCGATGAAGATCAGGAGCATATGCCAGATATAGGCGTGGGCAGTCAGGGTGATAATGGGGTGTTGAATGCCGCTGGGCTCTAAAAATGCCATAATGCCGCCAAACATATTGACGGAGAACATAAACTCATAAAGCCAGCTGTTGATTTTTTCATTCCGACAAAAGGCGCAGAACATACAAAGGTACATCGGCACGGAGCAAAGCTGGAAGGGGAATACACCCCAAAAGCCCCAGCCGTAGGACTCCACATGGATGTGGAAAAGGATCTTATAGATCTCAAAGATCAGCAGTACCGCGCTGACCGTGCCGAGGACGATGCGATTTTGTTTGTCGTTGGTGTTTCTGAGGAGGTAAGCGCCGAGGATAGTAAGAGCGAGCAGGATCAGGGTAGACGCAATGTGGAAAATGCCGTAGGGCGCAGGCTTTTCCATTGCCCAGGCAGTCCATTCCAGAAATTCCTTCATAGAAGACCCCTCTTTTCAGTTGTTGATAAATGTACTGTACCATATTTCGGCAGATTTTGCAAGTGGGGTATGGCTTGACCTTTTGTACCTATGGGTTTATAATGGAGTCACTAATGGGAAAGAAGTGTGGCGCTTTGGAAAATCAGCATAAATCCCTGACCGAGGGATCGATCTGGAAGGGCATCTTACTGTTCGCCTTGCCGGTATTTTTAGGGAATGTATTCCAGCAGCTGTATAACGCCTTTGACGCCTGGTGCGTGGGCAATTATATCGGTGACGATGCGTTGGCGGCAGTCAGCTCCTCCGGAAGTCTGATCTTTATGATGGTCAGCTTCTTTAACGGCCTATCTATGGGCGCCGGTGTGGTCATTGCCAGGGCGTTTGGCGCAAAGCAGTACGGCGATATGCGAAAAGCCATCCATACCGCCATCGCCTTCGGTCTTGTGACCGGCGCACTTCTAACAGTGGCAGGTGTAGTGCTGACGCCGACGATCCTGCGCTGGATGGGTACGCCGGCGGAGGTGCTGCCCCAGTCGATTACTTATTTCCGCTATTATTTCTGCGGTGGGCTGTTTATCGTAATGTATAATATCTTTGTAGGTATTTTGCACGCGGTAGGCGACAGCCGCCATCCCCTTTATTACCTCATTGCTTCCGCATCTGTAAATGTGGTTTTGGATCTGCTTTTTGTGGCAGGCTTGGGACTGGGTGTCGGATCTGCTGCCATTGCTACCACCATTTCTCAGGGCATCAGCGCGCTGCTTTGCTGTATCCACCTGCTGCGCACCAAAGAGGTCTACAAGGTGCAGCTCAAAGAGATCCGTTTCCATAAAAAGAGCCTTAAAGATATTGTCCAGTACGGACTGCCCTCGGGCGTACAGAACAGTGTCATTGCCCTTGCCAATGTGGTGGTGCAGTCTAATATCAACAGCTTCGGCAAGGCAGCTATGGCCGGCTGCGGTTCTTATTCCAAGTTAGAGGGCTTTGTGTTCCTGCCGGTGACCTGCTTTACGCAAGCGCTTTCCACCTTCGTGGGGCAGAATTTGGGTGCGGGAAAGCACGAAAGGGTCAAAAAGGGCGTCAGCTTCGGTATCACTTGCTGCTGTGTTCTTTCCGAGCTGATCGGCATTTGCTGCTATTTCCTTGCGCCCCAGCTTATCGGCTTTTTCAGTGAGACGCAGGAGGCCATCAATTTTGGTGTAAGCCATATGCGCACCATCTGTCTTTTCTATTTCTTGCTGGCCTTTTCCCACTGCATCGCCAGCATTATGCGGGGCGCGGGCAAGGCGACTGTGCCGATGTTTACGATGCTTGGCTGTTGGTGTCTGTTTCGGATGACCTATATTACTGTCGCGGTAAAGATCGTCAATCAGCTTACTACCGTTTCTTGGGCATACCCCATTACTTGGACACTTAGCAGTATCGTTTTCCTGATCTATTTTCTGAAAGCAGACTGGATCCACAATTTTGACCGGGAAAACGCCAAAAAACAGGCTATATCATAAAGAAAAAGGAGATAACTATGAAATCCATCCGGGACATTTATAAGATCGGCCTTGGCCCATCCAGCTCCCATACTATGGGTCCTGCCTTTGCGGCAGAACGTTTTCGGTGTGAATACCCGCAGGCAGACTTTATCCGGGTAATTCTCTACGGCTCTCTTGCCAAGACCGGCAAGGGACACGGCACAGACCGGGCAATTGCCGGAAATTTCGCTGACCTGGAGAACGAGATCCTCTTTGACTGTGAGACTCCTACGCCGGTTCATCCCAATACAGTGACCTTTATTGCATACAAGGACGGCAGAGAAATTGGCAGACGAAACTTTTACAGTATTGGCGGCGGTGACATTCGCACCGACGGCGAGGAAGCGATTCCCGGAAAAGAAATCTACGAGGAAAAGACATTCGAGGAGATTGCAGAGCACTGCAAGACCCATAATATCCGCCTTTCTGACTATGTGTTCCAGCGGGAAGGGGAGGAGATCAAGCCCTTCTTGCTTAAGGTATGGCAGGTGATGCAAAATGCCATCAATGAAGGTCTCAGCAAAACCGGCACGCTGCCTGGTGGTTTGTCCGTAGAGCGAAAGGGCCAGTTTCTTCACAGCCAGCGGCACATTGACGAAAGCCCCCAGACCCGGGAAAACCGGCTGGTCTGCTCCTACGCCTTTGCGGTCAGCGAGCAGAATGCAGACTGTGGCCTGATCGTCACCGCGCCTACCTGCGGCTCCTGCGGCGTTTTGCCTGCGGTGCTGAAGTATATGCAGGAAAAGAACCATTTTAGTGACCACGATATTTTGCGGGCCTTAGCGGTTGCCGGTCTTATCGGCAATGTGGTGCGGACCAATGCTTCTATCAGCGGTGCGGAATGCGGCTGCCAGGCAGAGATCGGTACCGCCTGCTCTATGGCGGCGGCTGCACTCGCTGAGCTTTTTGAAATGGGCATCGACCAGATCGAATATGCGGCGGAGGTGGCGATGGAGCATCACTTGGGACTGACTTGCGACCCGGTCTGCGGCCTTGTGCAGATCCCCTGCATAAGTCGGATCGTAGCCATGTCGTTCTGTGAGCC
>JAZSDE010000039.1:0-9700 GCA_045531015.1 Faecousia sp. | reverse complement strand
CGGTAGGAGAATCTAACCAATCCACAGCATCCCTTACAGTGTAGCACAGGTCCTTGGAGAGGGACACTAAAAACTACTACTCTATAATACAAGGAGAATATATTATGAGTAATTTCCCCGCTACGCCGCACATTAATGTACAAAACGAGATCGGTTTCGGTAAGACCGTGCTGATGCCCGGCGATCCGCTGCGCAGTAAGTTTATCGCCGAGAATTTCCTCGAAAACCCTGTGCTTGTGAACAATGTCCGCGGTGTCCACGGCTACACCGGCTACTATAAGGGCGTTAAGGTCTCCGTGATGGCCTCCGGTATGGGTATGCCCGCCATCGGCATCTACTCCCATGAGCTTTTCAATTTCTTTGGCGTAGAGAACATTATCCGCGTTGGTTCTGCCGGCTCTATTCAGGATCACATTAACCTCTATGACATCGTCATTGCCCAGGGCGCTTGCACAGACTCTAACTTTGCCCATCAGTTCCATTTCCCCGGCACTTTTGCTCCCATTGCAGACTTCACCCTGCTGAGTGAGGCAGTCAAGGCCGCAGAGGCCAACGGCGCCACCTATCACGTGGGTAATGTCAACTCCTCCGACGTGTTCTATGGCGACCACGCAGAAGTGCCCGCAGGTCTTGACACCCTCTATAACCAGAAGAAGATGGGCGTTATGGCGCTGGAAATGGAAGCTGCCGCCCTCTATATGAATGCCGCCCGTTACGGCAAGCGGGGTCTTTGCATCTGCACCATTAGCGATCACATCTTAAAGGGTGTAGAGACCACCGCCGAAGAGCGTCAGACCGCTTTCACACAAATGATGAAGGTCGCTTTGGACGTTGCCGTAGCAATGGACAATAAGTAAATCGATATAAATCCTCCCGGTCGGGAAGCAACCATCGCTTCCCCCGGGGGGAAGCTGTCACCAATCGGCACTTCGAAACCGATTGGTGACTGAAGAGGAATGCGGGCAATAATCTACTTGGTTATGCGTATGGTCGTACTTCTTCCCATAAATAACATTTCGCCATTCCTCATCCGCCCCTCCGGGGCACCTTCCCCTCGGGGGAAGGGATTTTTCTCCATCACTGAGGTGACTAACTATGAAACGCGTTTTTTTAATTGTCTTAGATTCTTTTGGAATCGGTGCAATGCCCGATTCCCCCGCTTTCGGTGATATAGGCGTCAATACCCTTGCCGCCTGCGCCACCTCCAAAAAGCTATCCATCCCCAATATGATTGCCGCAGGCCTTAGTAACATCGACGGTGTTTCCTGCCTGCCGAAAGCAGACGTTCCCACCGGCGCATACGCCCGACTGGCGGAAAAGTCTATGGGTAAAGACACCACTATCGGTCACTGGGAAATTGCGGGTCTTGTGTCCCCCGATCCCCTTCCCACCTATCCCGACGGCTTCCCTGAGGAAATTCTCGCGCCCTTCCGGGCGGCAACAGGCCGGGGCGTACTGGCAAACGCTCCTTGGAGCGGCACGGCTGTGCTGGACGCCTACGGTGAGGAGCATATGAAAACCGGCGATCTGATCGTCTACACCTCTGCGGACTCCGTATTTCAGATTGCCGCCCACGAGGATGTTGTTCCTCCCGAGCAGCTTTATGAATACTGCCGCATTGCCCGGAAACTGCTCACAGGAAAGCACGGTGTTGGCCGTGTCATTGCCCGTCCCTTTGTGGGCGAAAAAGCTGGCGCCTTTAAGCGCACCGCCAACCGCCACGATTTCTCTTTAGAACCGCCCAAGGAGACGCTCCTGGATGCCGTCAAAGCCGCAGGTCTCGACAGCATTGCAGTAGGCAAGATCTTCGACATCTTTGCCGGCATCGGCACAACAGAGCACGTTTACAATCAAAGTAATGCCAACGGTATGGAGCACGCCCTGCACTATGCAGACACCGATTTTACCGGTCTGTGCTTCGTAAATCTTGTAGACTTTGATATGGTCTACGGCCACCGCCGAGACATCGACGGCTATGCGCTGGCACTAAACGAATTTGATGCGTGGCTTCCCAAGCTGCTGGGCAAGCTGGGTGAAGATGATCTCGTAATGATCACCGCCGACCACGGCTGTGACCCCGGCTATACCGCCACCACTGATCACACCCGGGAATATGTTCCCTTGCTGGTGCTGGGCAAGCAGGTAAAGAATGTGAACCTGGGCACCCGGAGCAGCTTTGCAGACATTGCCGCCACTGTGGCGGAGCTTTTAAATGTAAAGCTGGACACCCCCGGTGAGAGCTTTGCAAAGGAGATCTTAAAATGACACCCCAAAAGCTGATTGAAAAAGCGGAAGAAGCGAGACTTCATTCCTACTCCCCCTATTCCGGCTTCAAGGTGGGCGCGGCGCTGCTGTGCAGCGACGGCACGGTGTACACCGGCTGTAATATTGAAAACGCCTCCTTTACCCCCACCATCTGCGCCGAGCGCACCGCCATCTTTAAGGCAGTCTACGACGGTCGGCGGGATTTTGTTGCTATTGCTATCGTAGGCGGCAAGGAGGATGCATCCGCCCCCTGTCCTCCCTGCGGTGTCTGCCGGCAAGTAATGGGCGAGTTCTGCAAAGCAGACTTTATGGTCTACTTCCCCGATGGAAAGGGCGGCATTGTAGAAGAAAAGCTCTCCGCCCTCCTGCCTCACAGTTTTAAGCTGTAGGGAACGGATTTATCCGTTCCACAAGCGGAATGCATAAATGCATTCCCTACGATTCCATAAAAAAGCCACCCAACCGGGTGGCTTTTTCTTATTCACAAACCTTATAACTCCAGCCGTGGGCGTCGGGGAGCTTACCCCACTGGATACCGGTGAGGTTATCATACAGTTTTTGCGCAACCTCGCCGATCTTGCCATCGCAAAGGGTATAGGCTGTGCCGTTATAGTATAGCTGACCGATGGGCGACACAACAGCAGCGGTGCCGGTGCCCCAAGCCTCCTCAAGTGTGCCGTCAGCCGCTGCGGCAAACAGCTCGTCCACGGAAATGGGACGCTCTTCCACCTCGTAGCCCCAGTCACGGAGCAACTCGATGCAAGATTTCCGGGTGATACCGGGCAGAATCGAGCCGGAGAGTGCCGGGGTGACGATCTTACCGGATATCTTGAACATAACGTTCATCGCGCCCACTTCTTCGATATACTTGCGCTCCACGCCATCGAGCCACAGAACCTGGGTATAGCCTTGTTCCTCTGCCCGCTGACCGGCACGCAGAGAAGCTGCGTAGTTGCCGCCGCACTTGGCATAGCCTGTGCCGCCGCGGACTGCGCGAACGTCCTGTGCTTCGATTGCGATCTTAACAGGGTTAATGCCCTCGGCATAGTATGCGCCAACGGGGCAGCAGATGACCACAAAGGTGGCGTTCTTTACGGCGTGGACACCCAGATGGGGGTCATTGCCGAAGAGGAAGGGACGGATATAGAGAGAAGTACCCTCGCTATGAGGCACCCAGTCTTTTTCCAGTTCCACCAAGGTGTTGAGAATATGCAGCGCGCCCTCTTCATCCAACTGCGGCAGGCAAAGCCGCTCGGCGCTGGTATTGAGGCGCTTGATGTTCTCCATCGGGCGGAACATACGGATACTGCCGTCGGCAGCCCGATACGCCTTCATACCCTCGAAGATCTCCGCGCCATAGTGCAGCACAGTGGAAGCGGGATGCAGGGGGATAGGGCCAAAAGGCACAATGCGGCCGTTGTACCAGCCCTTACCTTCCGCATAGTCCATCATAAACATATGGTCAGTGAAAATCTTGCCGAAACCCAGCTTGCTCTCGTCCTGCGGCTTCTCTTTGGGTGCGGCAGTCTTTTCGATCTTAATATCGTAAATCACTTTTATTCCTTCTTTCCAGTTTTTAAAAGGCTTATAGGCTCCCCTTGTCAGGGGAGCTGTCAGCCGAACAGGCTGACTGAGGGGTAGTCACTCTCTCCCCCAGTCAAAAATCAAAGATTTTTGCCAGCCCCCTCGTCAGAGGGGGCCTATATAGCTTTTCTATTTTACAGAGCGTCCATACCGGCTTTCAGCATCTTACGGTTTACATCCAGCATATCTGCCTTCCGGGCGGGAATCACCTTCTGCAGGCCTGCGTCCAAACCTTCCTCGGTGACACAGCCGGTTTTCTTTACCAGCGCGCCCAGCAGCACCATATTGGCAAGATTCGGCGCACCCATTTCTCTTGCCATAGCGGATGCCGGTATGTAGTAGGCTTCCACATCGGTACGCTCTACCTTACGGGTAACCAGCGAGCTGTCGATAAAGATCTTACCGCCGGGCACAACGTCCCCTTCGAACTTATCGAGGGACGGGCCGTTCATAACCATCAAAATATCGGGATGATTTACGATAGGAGAGCCAATCTCCCGATCGCTGAGGATGACGTTACAGTTGGCCGTACCGCCACGCATTTCCGGACCATAGGAAGGAAGCCAGCTAAGATAGCGGTTTTCCACCATACCGGCATAAGCCAGCACCTTACCGGAGAACAGCAAGCCCTGACCGCCAAAACCAGCGATCACAATTTGATTTTCCCGCATCACTTTACCTCCTTATCCTTGTAAACACCCAAGGGATACTGAGGGATCATCTTCTCATCGATCCACTCCAGCGCCTTTTGGGGCGTCATACCCCAGTTGGTGGGACAGGAGGAAAGCACCTCTACGAGAGAGAAGCCCTTACCGTCTATCTGATTTTGGAACGCCTTTTTAATAGCCTTCTTGGCGTTTCGGACATTCTTTACATTATTGACGGTAACACGCTCCAAATAGGCAGGACCATCAAGGGTAGCAAGCATTTCGCACACCCGGATCGGATAGCCCTGGGTCTCGGCGGACCTTCCGTAAGGAGAGGTCTGGGTCACCTGACCGATCAGGGAGGTGGGTGCCATCTGACCGCCGGTCATACCGTAAATGGCGTTATTAATGAAGATCACGGTGATATTCTCCCCTCTTGCGGCGGCGTGAACAGTCTCACACATACCGATAGAGGCAAGGTCGCCATCACCCTGATAGGTAAAGACCACATTTTCGGGCAGTGCCCGCTTAATGCCGGTGGCAACCGCCGGGGCTCTGCCGTGGGCGGCTTCTACCATATCGCAGGCGAAATAATTATAAGCAAGAACGCTGCAGCCAACGGGCGCAACACCAACGGTCTTGCCCTCGATGCCCAGTTCGTCCATAACCTCGGCTACCAGTCGGTGCACAATACCGTGGGTACAGCCGGGGCAGTAGTGAAGCACTGTATCGGTCAGCGCTTTGGGTTTATCAAATACAACCATTTTTCGTGCCTCCTTACTTTGTCATATTCTCGATGGCAGCCAGTACTTCCTCGGGAGTGGGGATCATACCGCCAACCCGGTTGCAGGTGTAGACCGGCTTCTTACATTCGGTGGCCAGGAGCACATCTTCCCGCATCTGACCCATACTCAGCTCCACAGTCAGGAAAGATTTTACTTTCTCGGCCGCAGCGGCGAGAGGTGCCTTGGGGAAGGGCCACAGGGTGATGGGACGGATCAGGCCCACCTTAATTCCCTTTGCCCGGGCATCGTTGATGGCGTTTTTCGCCACACGGGCGGTGATGCCGCAGGAGACCACGCAGTACTCCGCATCCTCCATCAAATATTCTTCCCACAAGCACTCGTTCTTCTCGATCTCTGCGTACCGCTCAAAGCGCTGGAAATTCAGCTGCTCCAGCTCGGCGGGAGATAAGTAGAGGGAGTTTGCAATGTTGTGCTTCCGCTGGCACTTGGTGCCCACAGTCGCCCATTCGGGCGCTTCCTTGATTGCCTGAGGCTCAGGCAGAGCTACCGGCTCCATCATCTGACCCATCGTGCCGTCAGCCAGCAGCATAACGGGCATCCGGTACTTTTCGGCCAGACCAAATCCCTTATAAGTCAAATCTGCCATTTCCTGCACAGAAGCCGGTGCCAGCACCAGCACGTGGAAATCACCGTGGCCGGGACCCCGAGTGGCAAGGAAATAGTCGGATTGGGACGGCTGAATGCCGCCAAGGCCGGGGCCGCCGCGCTGGACATTGACGATCAGTGCAGGCAGATCTGCGCCTGCAAGATAGGAAATGCCCTCGCATTTCAGCGCAATTCCGGGACTGGAAGAGGAGGTCATAACCCGCTTGCCGGTTGCAGCAACACCGTAGACCATATTGATGGCAGCGATCTCACTCTCTGCCTGCAGGAAAACGCCGTCGATTTTGGGCATCCGCTTTGCCATATAGGCGGCGACCTCCGTCTGGGGGGTGATGGGATAGCCAAAGTAGTGGCGGCAGCCGGCTAAGATGGCGGCTTCGGCAATGGCTTCATTGCCTTTCATCAGTACCTTTTCCATAGCTTCTCCTCACTTTTCTACTTTAATTACACAGTCGGGGCACATGGTGGCGCAAAACGCGCAGCCTACGCACGCTTCGGGATCTGTCAGTTCTACCGGGGCGTGTCCCTTTTGATTGAGCCTTGTCCGGGAGAGGGTCAAGATCCCCTTGGGGCAGGCGTTTACACAAAGGCCGCAGCCCTTGCACAGCTCTTCTTTAAATGTTAGTTTCGCCATAATGTGTCCTCCGTTTTTATCTCATAGTATAGCTCCTGCAGATGGAGTGGGAAGAAATTCCCCTCCGGTAGGTCCTGCAAAAGCGTGTGGTTTACCGTTGTCATTTTAATAGGCAAGCCCGTGGCTTCCGATACCGCCCGCGCATATGTATCGCTGGCAAGTATATCTTCCGCAGAAGTAGCCTTACCCAAATTGGTGTTATTAACAATGGCGGTGAATTTGAGGCCGCAGGCAGTCTCGATCTCCGCCATCACTTCCAGTGTGCCGGCTACGTCCCGGGTCAGGGGGCGGGATTTGTTGATTACGAAAAGCATTTCGTAATCATTTTCCTCCAATATCATCGGCACATACCGTCCCAACGCCAGTGCGCCCCGGTCATCACCACCGATGTCCAATACGCCATAGCGTGACCGGTCAGCTACCAGCCGGTAGACCTCCGGGGGCATAGCTGGCACGTCTAAATTGCTGTTCGCAAAGGGAGAAGAAATCAGCTCGACACCCGCCTTTTCCAGTACTTCCGCGCTGTCCTTGGTGCGAAAATAGGGATTGACGATGTCTAAGTCCGCCACCGTCACCGAAAGCCCTAACCCAGCCAAATAAAGGCTATAGCTGACGGCAATATTGGTTTTTCCACTGCCGTAATGCCCGGCAAACAGGGTTAAGCGTTTGTAGTTCATAGTATCACTCCTAAGGCTCCCTTGTGTAAAGGGAGCTGTCAGCCGAACAGGCTGACTGAGGGGTAGTCATTCTCTCCCCCAGTCGAAAATCAAAGATTTTCGCCAGCCCCCTCGTCAGAGGGGGCCGTATTTGGTTTTCTTACAGTTGTTTGCGAATAATCTTACCGCTTGTGGTTTTGGGGAGGCTCTCCCTAAATTCCACAATTCTGGGATATTTATAAGGCGCTGTCCGGGACTTGACATAGTTCTGAATTTCCTTCTTTAGCTCATCCGTGCCCTTGATGTCACCAACAAGCACAATACTTGCCTTGACCACCTGACCGCGAATTTCATCGGGAGCAGCAGAAACACCGCACTCCAAAACGTAGGGCAGCTCCATAATGACGTTCTCGATTTCAAAAGGCCCGATCCGGTAGCCGGAGGACTTGATCACATCATCGGCGCGGCCTACATACCAGTAGAAGCCGTCCTCGTCCTTCCAGGCCAAATCGCCGGTGTGGTAGAAGCCGTCCCGCCAAGTCTCGGCAGTAATGTCTGGGCTTCCCTCGTAGGCGTAAGCAAGGCCGCAAGGCAGACCGTCCGAAATATCAATGCAAATCTCGCCGGTGTCACCGGGTGCAACAGGTTTCCCTTCAATATCCAAAAGCTGAACATTATAAAGCGGTACAGGCTTACCCATAGAGCCAACCTTGTGGCTGTCACCGGTGAGATTACCAATGATGATGGTGCTCTCACTCTGTCCGAAGCCCTCCTTAACAGAAAGGCCGGTATGCTTCTTAAACTGGCGGGAGACCTCCGGGTTCAGGGCTTCGCCTGCTGTCGATGCGTGACGGATAGAGGAAAGGTCAAAGCGGCTCAGATCCTGCTTAATGAGCATCCGATACATCGTAGGCGGTGCGCAGAACGTAGTGATCTGATACTTTGCAAACATCGGTAGGATCTTCTCTGCATCAAAGCGGTCAAAGTCGTAAACAAAGTTTGCCGCCTCGCAGAGCCACTGGCCGTAGAGCTTTCCCCACAGGGCCTTTGCCCAGCCGGTGTCGGAAATGGTCAGGTGCAGACCGTCGGGGTCAACACGGTGCCAGTATTTGGCGGTAATAAAGTGACCCAGCGGGTACTTATAGTTGTGGGCCGCGATCTTGGGATAGCCGGAGGTGCCGGAGGTAAAGAACATCAGCATCGGATCACTACCGCAAGGGGCATCCTCGGCACGGGCAAAGTGAGAAGAATAGATCGTATACTCTTCGTCAAAGTTGTGCCAGCCCGCCTTTTTGCCGCCCACCATAATCTTATAGGCAAGTGTGGGTGTTTTTGCCGCTGCCGCATCCACAGCCTCGGCAGTTTCCCCGTCAGCGGTGCAGAGGATGGCCTTTACGTTACCTGCCGCGAAGCGGTATGTAAAGTCCTTTTCCAGGAGCTGGTTGGTTGCCGGGATGGCGATGGCTCCCAATTTATGCAGACCCAGCATTGCAAACCAGAACTGATAATGCCTTTTTAGCACCAGCATCACCCGGTCGCCCCGGCGGATTCCCATAGCCTTAAAATAATTAGCCGCTCTTGCAGACTCCTTTTTCATATCCCGGAAAGTAAAGCGGCGCTCGGTGCCATCATTTGCGATGTGGAGCATTGCCAGCTTTTCAGGCTTACTGCGCCCCAACGCATCCACAACGTCAAAGGCAAAGTTAAACTTCTCCTCATTTTGGAACGCAATAGCAGTCAGCTTCCCGTTCTCCTCAGTAGGCGTGATGAACTTATGATAAATCCGTTTCTCGTCATCGGCTTCCATCTGCACCGCTTCCACGGTGGCAACGGCGGTCGCCTCCTCGTTTTCACGGGCAGCAGAATTCGAAAGCACGATGGCATAAAACGCGCAATCCTCACCCTCTATAGCAACCATACCGTGAGGCACGGAGGAATCGTAGTAAATACAGTCGCCCGGGTGGAGAATTTCCGTATGTCCGCCGATTTGGATCTTCATATGACCGCGAATGACGATGTCGCACTCCTGCCCCATATGGGTGGTGACCTCGATAGGACGGCTCTCCCCGTCCTCCCGGTATTTTAACTCCATATACAGCGGCAGAGCGATACGGTTCCGGAAGCCTGCCGCCAAGTTATAACCGATCATACCGTGAGCTTCTTCGATGCGCTGACCGTCGCCCTTTCTTGTCAGGGCGTAGGAACGCAGTTTGGGGCTGTGTCCCTCCAAAAGGTCACCGAAGTCAACGCCCAAGCTCAGGGTGCAGCGGTACAAAAAGGCGATATTCAGGTTTCGGTTTCCCTGCTCGTGCTGGAGGTATTCCTCCACACTAAGGTCTGTGCGCTGGGCCATTTCTTCCGGGGTAAAGCCGTGGGCCTCACGCAGCTCGCGGATACGCTCCGCCACCTGCCGGGTCTTAAAATCAATCCCGGTCATATTATTATCCATAAATTAACCTCTGCCTTTTAGTAGAACCCGTTAAGGCTCCCCTTGTCAGGGGAGCT
>JAZSDE010000078.1:0-8703 GCA_045531015.1 Faecousia sp. | reverse complement strand
ACCTTAAAGCCGGGGGCGTATTTATCGAACACGCCGTCGTCATAGATCTCGGTCTTGGAGTCGATAAGCCCCGAATGGATGCCCGCAATGACCATGGACATCTTGTAAGTAGAGCCGGGGGGATACGCGCCCATCAGCGCCCGGTTATAGAGGGGATCGTACTCCGCCTCCAAAATTTCCTCGTAATTCTGGAAATAGGTGGAAAGGTCATAGGTGGGGTAGCTGGCGCAGACCAGCACCTGCCCGGTCTTCACATTGATGGCCACCACAGCGGCGCCTTCCGCATCGTGACCGTCCTCCCCGTCCTCCTGAGCCCGCAGCTCTTCCATGACCCGCTTCATACCGTCCTCCGCCACCCGCTGCAGATTGATGTCGATGGACACCTCCACATTGGCGCCGGCACGGGGTTCTGTTTTGTATTCGGATTTCACCAGCTCGCCGGAGGCGGTAACCGTATCGATACGCAGACCGTCCACACCGCCGATGTCCACGAATGCACCGTAGGAAGTCAGGGACTTAACAGTGCCGTGGTACTTTGCGCCAACCTCGATCTCATTCCAGATTTTCTCCTGATTTGCCTTGCGGCTTTCTGCGTTAACAGCACGGATGGAGCCGATCACACGGCGGCGTGCGCGGTTGACCTCGGTGATCTTCAGCTGGGTAGTAGTACCAACCAGAGCAGCCATATCGCCGCCCTTGGCAACACCGGACTGGGAAGCGGGAACGAATACGCGGATGCCCTTAACGGTAACAACCAGGCCGCCCTTGTTCTCCTCGGTGACGGTGCCTTCCATAGTGGTCTTCTCTTCGCAGGCGACAGCCATATCGTCCCAGAACTTGATGCCATCCAGCTTCTTCTTGCTAAGCTGGCAGGTGCCCTCCTGATCGTTAACACGGACAACGAACACTTCGATCTCGTCGCCTACCTTAAGGATATCCTCGGGCTTCACGTTCGGGTCTGCACTGACTTCATCATACGGAATGTAGCCGGCATGCTTAGTGCCCAGATCGATCTGAACTTCCGTTGCGCCAATACCGGTAACGATGCCAACAACCTTATCTCCTGTATTTAAAGTCTTGATGGACTGCTCCAGAAGCTCAGCAAAGCTCTCCTCCTGCACAGTCTCAACATTCATAATCTCGCTCATAGTCTTATTGACCTCCTTTATAATCCACGCCGGGGTCGAAGCACCGGCCGTGATTCCAACGGTAGATGCACCGCTAAAAAAGTCGGGGTTTAGTTCTGTGGCATTGTCCACCAAAGTAACCCGATCGCAGTGCTCCCGGCAGATCATCGCGAGGCGTCCTGTGTTGGAGCTTTTGGTATCTCCCACAACCACCATTGCCTGACAAAAAGCGCTCAGTTTTGCTGCCTCATTCTGACGGGATTCAGTCGCTTTACATATTGTATCATAAATTTTCAAATTAGCAAACAATTTTTTTGCAATTTCACAGCAAATTTTCCACAAACTTTCGGTGGAAGTTGTCTGTGAAACAAGGCATATTGGCAGATTTTGCCGGTCGGGCAGGTTTTCGGCCCAATTTACCAGCTCCTCCGGTGTTTCAAACACCCGGCAGTTCTCGCACCAGCCCGCAATTCCCTGCACCTCAGGATGGGTGGACGTACCGATAATCACTGGTAGCCGCCCCTCCGCCTCTGCGTTTTGCACAATGGTATGAATACGCTTGACAAAGGGACAGGTGGCATCAATGATTTCCGCCCCAGTCTCTGCCAACCGGTCGTACACTTTCTTCGACACACCGTGGGAGCGGATAATGACCGTATCTTCTTTTCCAGCTTCCTCAGGCGCTTCGATAACCCGTACGCCCATTTCCGCGAAACGGTTCACTGCGTGGCGGTTGTGGATGATAGGGCCAAGGGTGGCCACCTTTTTGCCGCTGGCGGCTGCTTTTTCCACCAGCTCTACCGCACGGGAGACCCCGAAGCAAAAGCCGGCACTTTTTGCCAAATGGATGCTCATAGCCCGATCTTCTCCCCGACGATTCGTTTCATCTCTCCGATAACGCTGTCAATGTCCAGTTCGGAGGTATCCAGCAAAATGGCATCCTTTGCCTGCTTCAGCGGTGCGATGGGACGGTTGGAGTCCTGATGATCCCGCTGCTTAATGTCCTTCAGGGTCTGTTCGAAGCTTGCTTTCTGTCCTTTCGCCAGCAATTCGTCCGTGCGGCGCTGGGCCCGCACCTCTGCAGAAGCGGTAAGGAATATCTTTACAGTAGCATTGGGCAGCACCACCGTGCCGATGTCCCGGCCATCCATAATCACATTATTGTGCCGTGCCACATCCCGCTGCATATCCAGCAGCATATCCCGCACCACCTTGTGGGCAGAGACAAGACTTGCCTTCTGGGAAATGTCCTGGGTGCGTATCTCATCGGTCACGTCCATACCGTTCATGATCATGTGCTGTCGGCCACCCTCATCGTATTCGATGCCCAGGGTCAGCTCATCGATGTACCGCTCCACGCCGTCTGCATCCTTCGGGCTGATGCCCAGCAGATCCAAAAAATACGCCACAGTGCGGTAGATCGCACCGGTATCCACATAGTAATAGCCCAGCTCCTTGGCAAGCGCCTTTGCAATGGTGCTTTTGCCTGCGCCGGCAGGACCATCGATGGCAATGCTGTATTTCTTTTCCATCTTACTACCTTCCTTTATTCCTTCCGGAGCTTTGCGAGGGCTGCCGCTTCTGCGCGGAGCACCTCCTCCGGTGTCATCCGTAATTTTCTTCCCGTTTCCTCCGGGGAAAGGGGTGTACCGCCCTCCAAGCCGAAGCGGAGCGTCAAAAGCTCTGCTTCCTGTGCCGTCAAGCCGGAAAGCATTTCGTTAATGCGCTGACGGCTCTGGAAATAAGCCGTATCCTCCACCGCAAGCTGATCTTCCGGGTCTTCTTCCTTTTCTTCTCTTTCCTCTTCCACACGGGACTTGCCGCGGGCCGCTTGCAGCATTGCCGCAAAGGCCTCTGCCTCCTGCTCCGTTACGTGGAGCATCTCCGCGATTTCGCCGGTGGTAGGATTTCTGCCCAATTCGGAAAGCAACCGCTGGTCTGCGTCCACATAGTCCGCCATACCCTGCCGCATCTTACCGCCGATGCCGCCCTCCCGGGCGCAGCGGGTCATCTCCCGAGCCATATAAAAATCGATCCAAGGGGCGCAGTGGGCTTCAAAGTCACCGCCCTTATAGGAAAGAATACCCTGCCACAGGCCTAAGCTTCCCTCTTGGATGAGGTCTAACAAAAGCACGCCTCTGCCCGCCAAGGTACAAGCCTTTTCCACTACCAAAGAGAGCATTCCATCCGTAAGACGGGGCATTACGCTTTCATCACCGGCAGCATACCGCTCTGCCAAAATTTGCAGATCGCCCGCCACCGGAAGCCCTGCTAATTCCTCCAAATAGACCCGCAGAGGATCCGTTTCGGAAAGCCCGGTCATAAGTGCATTTTTCTCTAAGAGTTCCTTTTCCCGACGGAGCCGCACCGCGGTCTCCTCCGCCACAGGGATCCGGTCAAGACCGCGAACATCGATACCAATTCCCTTTTCTTCCAACGCATCCAGCGCATCCTCGAGGGAGTCATCCTGGGTGATGGCAAGCAGATGAAGCGCATCTATTTTTTCGCCGGGAGAGAGCTTTTCGATCTCACTTTCCCAAGCTGCAAAGGATATATCTAAATTCATACGAGAAAATCCTCCAATCCCAAACCGGCACTGAGCTTTGTCAACCTTTTGATAGCTTGCTGTTCGATCTGCCGTACACGCTCCTTGGAAACACCCAGCATTTTGCAAGTTTCACTCTGAGAATAGCACACCCCATCCTCCATACCGAAGCGCAGGCGCAAAACCCGGCTATGCCGGGGATCTAATTTGCCAAGCAGTTTCTCTAACGTTTCTTTCAGCTCCTGCCGCACAAGGCTCTCAAAGGGCTGGGGCGTCCGGGTGTCCTCCAGGAGAGATGCCAGTGTGTCATCCTCTTCTTTTCCCACGGGAATATCTAAAGAGCAAACCTCCGGCACATAGCTCAGCAGCGCATATACCCGCTCTACCGTAATTTCGCACACTGCCGCCAATTCTTCTTCGGTTGGCTCCCGCTGAAGCTGCTGCATTAGCTTTGCCCGGGCAGACAGCACCTGCCGCACCCGCTGCGCTGTATGCTCCGGCACGCGAATCAGGCCAATATGGGCAGCAATGTAGCGCCATATCCGCTGCCGGATCCACTTGGTGGCATAGGTAGAAAACCGACACTCCAGCGTATAATCAAAGTTCTTCGCCGCGATCAGCAGGCCGATACTGCCCTCCTGAAAAAGATCCAGTAGCGGCACGCCCCGGTCTGCATATTCTCTCGCCACGCTGACCACCAAGCGCAAATTGGCATTGACCATTTTTCGGACAGCTTCCTCATCTCCCGCTTTGCAGGCCATAGCAAGCTCTCGCTCCTCCTCGACGGTCAGCCGGGGATAGCTGCGGATCTCCTGAATATAGCGACCCACGTCGTCACTTTGAGGTGCTGTAATTTCTAAAAGACCTTCGGTCATCCTTTGGTTCCTTTACTTTCTTTCATCTTATCCCGCAGTGCCAGCAGATCCTCATCACTGCTTACCGAGGATGCCTGCTTTTCCCGCAGAATGATCTGCACGCAGTCCCGGAAGGCTTCCTCTCCCCCCGGCTCACCGTGCCGCTGCATAACGCCCGCAATGTGGGACATTTCCTCGGCGGTCAGGTCTGCGATCACGCCTAAAGATACCTCTAAGCCCTGCATATACCGCCCCTTCAGCTGGTCAAATACATTGCCCAGCAGCGGTACAGAAAAATCCTGTCCACTGATGTTCTGTGCCGCAGACAGCAGAGACGGCTGGCGCAGTGCCTTGCCGATGATGGCTTCTTCCGCCATTGCGGATTTCATATTCTGATACCGAACAGACCGGATTTTCGGCTGCAACGCCTGTGCCGGTGCTAAATCGATCTTTTCCTGCTGCTTTTTTTCCCGGTTTAAACGGCGTTTAAAGGCCTTATTTACCTCTAATTTCATCGCCTCCGGGGTGATTCCCGCCTTTTCCGCCACACGGGTGCCGTAGATCTCCCGCTTTACGGAGCTATCTAAAGTACAGATCAGCTCAGCAGCCTCCTGCACATACCGGATCTTCTGATCGTCGTCGCCCAGATCATACTTGGAAGCAATGGCTCCAAGCTGATAATCCACCCGACCCGCGGACTCCTCCAAAAGGAGCTTAAAGGCATCGGGGCCAAACTTGTGCAAAAATTCATCGGGGTCCTTTGCATCCCGCATTTTGAGGACCTTGACCCGAATCCCCACCTTTTCCAGCATAGGAATGGCCCGCTTTGCCGCTCGCTGACCGGCTTCGTCGCCGTCATAGGTCAGCACCACCTCTTCAGTGTAGCGGCTGAGCAGTGTGGCGTGTTCCTCAGTCAGCGAAGTACCGAGAGATGCTACTGCGCAGTCAAAGCCGTACTGATGGAGGGTAATCACGTCGATATTTCCCTCTACCAAAATGAGGTAGCCCTGCTTGCTTTTCTTCGCAAGATTCAGGCCAAATAAATTCTTTCGCTTATTGAAAATAATCGTCTCCGAAGTATTTAAGTACTTAGGCGTACCATCGTCCAGCACACGGCCGCCAAAGCCGATCACATTGCCCCGGACATCAATAATGGGGAACATTACCCGGTTGCGGAAGCGGTCATAAATGCGGCCGTTCTTTTCGCCTACCAAGTCTGCATCCCGCAGTTCCTGATCGGTGTAGCCCTTTTTCCGCATGGCATCCACAAGGGCGTTCCAAGAGTCTGGGGCATAGCCCACGCCGAACTGGGTAAGGATCCCCTTGCTCAGTCCCCTCTTCTGCACATACTGGAGACCTTTTTCCCCCACAGGCGCATAAAGCTGACTGTGGAAAAACCGGGCAGCTTCTTTATTGAGCGCCCACAACCGCTCCTGCTGACGGTAGCGGCTTTGATACTGCTCATCCTCCGGTACCTCCATACCTGCCCGTTTTGCCAAAGACCGCACGGCATCGGGATAAGTCAGGCCTTCGATCTCCATCATAAAATTGATAGCGCCGCCGCCCTTATGGCAGCCGAAGCAGTAGTAAATGCCCTTATCGGGAGCTACCGAGAAGGAAGCCGTTTTTTCACCGTGGAAGGGGCAAAGGCCGAACATATTTGCACCGGAACGCCGGAGCGTCACATACTGCCCTACCACATCCTCGATGGGATTGCGGGCAATCAGCTCGTCAATAAATGCTGCAGGAAATGCCATAGAAAAACCGCCTCCTTTCTAAATTTCATACATAATCAGGTATTATATCACATAATAGCCGTATTTGCCACCCCATCGGGGCAAAAAGTTCTGTTTATTTCTTCCAAGTCTTTTAGACCGGAAATGCCCGATATTCCTGCCCAAGCTCCATCGTCTCTACCGTGCCGGCAGTCATATCGGTAAGCCGTTTAATAAAGGGCCCAGCCTGAGCTTCCGCAAACAGCGCTTCCATTTCCACATCTGCGCCAAATTGGGTGTCCCGGATGATGCCGCCAAAGGCCTCGATCTCTAATTTTACCCGTTCATAGTAAGTATAGGGACAAGGAATATACAGTGCGGTCCAAACCCGCTTGAGCGCCTTACCTGCCGCATCTACGGCAATTTTCGCGCCTTTTGTGTAGGCGCGCACCAAACCGCCTGCGCCCAAGAGCGTACCGCCAAAGTACCGGGTCACCACGCAGACGATATTGTAAAGTCCCTCTTTTTGCAGCACCTGTACCATCGGCATACCGGCGGTGCCGCCCGGCTCTCCGTCATCGGAAAACCGCACCGCGCCGTCCCGAATGACATAGGCCCAGCAATTATGGGTGGCGTCATAATGCTGCTTTTTCATCTCCTGGATTTTCTGGAGAGCTTCCTCCTCGGTTTCTACCAGCCAAACTCTGCCGATAAACCGAGACTTTTTCTCTACAAATTCCGCCTCACCGAAGCCGCAAGGCACCAAATATTCGTCCATATCAGTGCTCCTTTACGACATAGGCACCCAGTTTTCCGTAAAGCACCGGGTCAACCACAGCCTCTACCTCCATACCGTCTTGGGTATACTCCACCTTTTTGACTTGGGCAGAAGAATGGAGGGTATCCAGCATTGCGCCCATTGAGTAGGGCAGCAAAACCGTCACGTGATGCAAGCTGTGCCCCAAAGCCTCCTCGATAGCTTTGCAAAGGGTGTCCATACCGATTCCCAGTTTTGCGGAGATCTTCACCACATCCCGTCCAACGGGAATCTCCTCCGCAGGCACAAGATCAGCCTTATTGTAGCAGGAAATCACCGGCGTACCGGGCTTGGAAAGTTTTGCGATCAGCTTTTCCACAACCGCAATATGCTCTTGCTTCTCCGGGTCGGAGGTATCAATGACGTGGAGCAGAAGATCTGCATATTCCAGCTCCTCCAGCGTTGCCCGGAATGCATCCACCAAGTGGTGGGGCAGCTTTGCGATAAAACCAACGGTATCAGAAAGAATGACATCCAAATTATCCGACACGGAAAGCTGGCGGGAAGTAGTATCCAGCGTATCAAACAGTCGGTTATTGGCAGGAATGCCCGCATCGGTAAGCTGATTTAAGAGGGTAGATTTTCCTGCGTTGGTATAGCCAACAATAGCGACAACAGGCACGGAATTTTTCTGCCGTCTCTGCCGCTGGACAGAGCGCACCTGCCGCACTTGTTTAAGTTCATCCTGCAGCCGGGAGATCCGCTCCCGGATATGCCGGCGGTCAGATTCCAATTTCGTCTCACCGGGGCCTCTTGTGCCAATACCGCCGCCCTGCCGGGAAAGGCTCTTGCCCATACCGGAAAGCCGGGGCAGCAAATACTTATACTGAGCAAGCTCCACTTGGAGCTTACCTTCCTTGGTCTTTGCCCGCTGGGCAAAGATATCCAAAATCAGCGCACTGCGGTCTAATACCGTAACGCCCAAAATCTCCTCCAACGCCCGGATATTGCCGGGAGACAGTTCATTGTCAAAGACCGCCATAGTAGCCTCGGTGGCCTCGATGAGCATTCTTACCTCTTGTGCCTTGCCCTCGCCGATAAAGCTATGGGCATCAGGGGTGTGGCGGTTTTGCAGAATTTTGCCGGTGCAAAATCCGCCCGCCGTTTCCAGCAGTGCTTCCAGTTCCTCCAAGGTCTCGTCGGTGGCGTTCTGCTCCTTAGTAAAGCAGTCCGCGCTGAGACCTACCAGCACCGCCCGCTCCTGCACCGTCCGTTCAAAATTTTCCTGCATAGGGCAAAACCCCTCCAATCATACACATTAGGAGTATTATATCACATTTCCGGCATATTTCTCAAGGCTTGAAATAAAAAAATTCGCACAGAAGCCTCCCTCTGATGAGGGAGGTGGACTTTGCGAGGAACGAGTAAAGGACGGAGGGAGAGAATATGTCCCAATGTTCCTCTCTCCCCCAGTCTTTTTGCTTCGCAAAAACCCAGCCCCCTCGCCAGAGGGGGCCAAGGCGCGCTTTCACCTTTAGAGATAAAAATTCGCACCGCTTCTGCGGTGCGAATTTCATTCTTACTTCAGACCAAATCTCTTGTTGAAACGATCGACACGTCCACCGGTGTCAACCAGCTTCTGCTTGCCGGTATAGAAAGGGTGGCACTTGGAGCAGATCTCAACACGGATCTCCTTCTTAGTGGA
>JAZSDE010000047.1:0-7530 GCA_045531015.1 Faecousia sp. | reverse complement strand
AGGGGCGGGCATTGCCCGTCCGTAATGTTTGGATTTTACGGTGTTGATGGTACGGTACGGACGACCAATGGTCGCCCCTACGAGGGGGATGGGGTGCGGTATGGCGGGACTTTTTTAATGCATAATGCGGAATGCAGAATTCAGAATTATGGTGTCCGCAAGCGGACGGCTCAATCCCTCCCCCCGGGGGAGGGGATAGGGCGCTGCCCCCTACAAAAGGGGAGGACGAGGGTGGGGTTAGGCAAAAATGTCGCTAAGCTGTTGGAGAGAGCCACGCTTGCCGGTGACGATGACCACCGTGTCCCCGGCTTCCATTGTGGAGTCGCCGTTTGGCAGCTGGGTGCGGCTGCCACGGGTGATGGAGGCCACCAAAATGTCCGGCTTCAGCTTCAGATCCCGGAGGGGGATCCCACGGTTTTTGGTTGTCTCGTCCACCAAAAATTCCACCGCTTCCACCTGTCCGTCTGCAATGGTGTGGACAGAAATGGCCGCGCCGGTCTGATTTTCCATGGCCCGGACGTAGCGCACGATGGTGTTGGCGCACAGATCCCGGGGAGAGATCATACTGCCCAAATTCATAGCATCGGCAATGGCGGTATTTTCCCGGTGGCTGAGCTTCGTGATGATCTGGGGCACGCCGCAGCTGTCGCCATAGAGGGAGATGACCATATTGGTCTCGTCCTGCCCGGTGAGGGTCACAAGGGCATCGTATTCCCGGATGCCCTGGCTCTCTAAGGTGGCTTTGTTGGTGCAGTTGGCGCAGATGACGGAAGCGTCCGGCAGAAGCTCAGATAGCTCCCGGCAGCGGTTGGGGTCGCTTTCTAAGATAGTCACCGCAATGCCGTCAGCGGCCAAAAAGCCTGCTAAGTAGTGGCTGACCCGTCCACCGCCGCACAGCAGGGCGTTTCGCACCCGGCGGGTGAGGATGCCTAACTTTTTAAGGAGGCGGGCAAGCTGGGCCTTTGGGGCAGTGACGAAGATCCGGTCACCCTCCTGCAGAATAAAGTTACCCTTGGGGGTGATGGCGGTGCCGGCGCGCAGTACGGCGCACACAAGGAACTGACAATTTAGTTTGCTGTTTAAGTCCCACAGGGCGGTGTCCCGGAGGATGCTGTCTTCCTCCACACGCAGCTCCACGATCTCTGAGCGGCCTTTGGCGAAGGTATCCCGCCGCAAAAAGCCGGGGTATTTTAAGAGCCGCTCAATCTCTTGGGCGGTGCGCCGCTCGGGGTTCACCGTTAGGGAGAGGGGGAAGATGTGGCGCATAGTCATGACCTGCTCGGAATATTCCGGGTCACGGACACGGGCGATAGTGTGCAGCTTTTGGTTAAGGCCGTGAGCGGTCATACAGGTTAAGAGATTGACCTCGTCTGCGCCGGTGACGGCAATTAAGAGGTCGGCTTCCCGGATGCCTGCGTCAAGTAAGGTGGTGCGGTAAGAGCAGTTGCCGCAGAGCGTCATGGCATCGAACCGCTCCTGGGCATTTTCCAGGACGCTGCGCCGCAGGTCGATAATGGTCAGGTCGTGGCCTTCCTTGGTAAGCTGCTGGGCAAGGGTCATACCGATCTTGCCCACGCCACAGATGATGATTTTCATAAATGCCTCCCGAAATGGGGATTTTTTCTTATTATAGCACAGAGGAATGATAAATTACAAGTTGTAAATGATTAATTGCGGGAAAAGGCCCCCTTGTGTAAAGGGGGCTCCGCGAAGCGGTGGGGGATTGACAATCCCTCCGTCAAAAATCAAAGATTTTTGACACCTCCCTTTGCACAAGGGAGGCTTTAGGGGGTTGTCAATTGTCAATTATCAACTGCTCTCTGTTTTGGCAGGTGAACAGGATGACCTGTTTGTGTTCTGCCTCGGTTTTGAGCAGTTCCAAAGCGGCTATTAACCGGGTATCGTCAAAGCGCACCAAGGCATCGTCCAAAATAAGCGGGGCGGTGGGGGAGAGGGTCTTGCTGACGGCTAAGCGGAGAGCAAGGTACAGCTGATCGATGGTGCCGTCACTGCGGAAGCGGCTGTCTTGCAGTGTAGTTTCGCCCTCGGCAGAGGCCTCCACCGTAAAGTCCCGGCTAAGTGTCAGCTTTTTGTACCGTCCGCCGGTGAGAGACGAAAACAGCTTCTCTGCCTCCTTGGAGATGGCCGGGGCAAAACGCCGCTGCAGGTGTTCTGAAGCGGTCTGGGCGGTTTCAAGGGCGAGGGTCAGGGCGGCGTAATGTTCCTCTAAATCCCGTATCCGCTGGGAAACAGAGGTTAATTGCCGGGTATATGTTTCTTTTTCGCCTAAAAGCTGTAATTGCCCGGATAGCTGCTGGAGTTGATTTGCTGCATTTGCATAGGTAGCTTCGACCCGGAAAAGGCGGGATTTGGTGTCTTCTTCCGTATAGGAAAGCTTATCCTCTGTCTCCGGGGCGGGGACGGGCTTTAGGACGGAGCGGAGGGCTTCTTCGTGGCTTTCCGCGGCTTTAAGGGCGGTTTTCTTCCCGGAAAGCTCTTCACGGAGATGGAGGTGACTGTTCCACAGGGCTTGTATCTCGGAGATGGGCTTCCCCAAGGTGAGAGCACTAAGCTGGGCAGAAAGGACTGCCTTTTCCCGGTCATTTTCCGTGATGGCGATGCGGTAGCTTTCCTGTTCCTTTTCGTAGTTCTGGAGCTTTTGGCGGTAGCGCTCTGCCATCGAAATCCAGTCCTCCGGGTCGCTATCTCCATAGGGGCGGCAGAGGTCTTCTGTTTTCTTTAAGTATGCTTTGGTCTGCTGGGTGTTAAGCACCACGAAGGGCAGCGCCACACCGGTAAAGGTGGCGAGCCACACGGGATTTACAAAGGCCATTGCCACGCCAATGACGAAAAGGGAAATGGCGATGATAAGACAGAGGGGCGTTTTGGGCTTTTGGAGATCGTCCCATTCCTCCCGGTCTTTCCGGGCGCGGCGCACCGCTTCTTCACCGGATAGACCTGCGAAAATCGGGTCATTTTCCGGGGCGGTGGGGGCTTGGGGGAGGGGTTTTTCCTGCAAAAGCGCCCACCGGTGCTGAAGGTCAGCCAGGGCAGTCTGCTTATAGCGGGTCTCCTCCTCGGGCGGGAGGGCTGCGGTCTCTTTTTCCAGTTCTGCTACCCGCTGACGGAGAGCTTCCGTTTCTTTTTCCGCGGTGTGAAGATGCTGGTATTCCTTTTGAGATTTCTCATAGGAGAGGTACGCAAGATGGTTATTTAATTCCGCTTTTTCTGTCTGTAATTGCTCTATTTGGGCGAAAAGGGCGCTCTTTTGGGCGTTTAATGTGTCGATTTTCTGAATTTTAGACAGCAGTTCGTCCCGCTGACTCTCCGCCTGAGGCAGTAAGCCCGTCTTATTATGGCGGCACTTGTTGCGAAGCTCCTTGAGGTTTTCCACAAGCAGTGTCTGGGCGCCGCTTTCGTCACCGGTGGTGACCAGCGCATTGAGGCGGTTTCGGAGCGCCGCATCGTCGGTCACCGGGAGGTCGGTAAGCCGCAGAAAGCCGGTGCGAAGAAAGACGTTTTTGCTAAGGCCCAAGAGCATTTCCCCGCAGTTTTCGGCAGTTAATTCGGGGACGGGCAGGCCGGTTTTTGTCTCGAATGCCTTGAAATCGCCCATAGGGATCCGTTTTGTGGGGGCGCGCTGGATGGTAATGTCCCGGTTTTCCCAGCAGATGTCCATAGAGCCGGACATAGGAAGTCCCGACCAAGGGGCGTAGCGTTCTTTCACGGCGAGGGTGTCCTTTGTTGTACGTTCTTTTGTATCGATGCCGTAGAGCATCGCAACAAGAAAGGCGCACCAAGTGCTTTTTCCCCATTCGTTGGGGTGGGAAAGGATATTAAGGCCGGGCGTTAATGCGAGGGTCTCATTTTGGAGCTTGCCGAAGGTAGCTGTCATTTTATAAATTCTCACGGCAGAAGCACCTCCTCACCGTCGAGTATCTGCCGGGAGAGCTTGGCGGCAAGATCATACAGCGGCTTGTCGCTGTCCTCCGCAGCTTCCATATTTTCCTTTAAAAGGGAGAAGTACTGACCGGCAAAGCTGTCACTGCCTAAGTCCTTCCAAATGTCTAAGGGAGGCAGGGTCTCATCCCGCACCGTCAGGTGGGGAAATTGGGAAAAGGATTCCCGCAGAGCGGGGAGGTCGGGGCGCTGGCTGTGTCCGGTGAGGGTAATGCGGTAGTAATTTTCGTTACCGGCAGCAGGCAGACACCGGTAAATGGCATCCTTTGCATCTGTCACCACCGGAGCGGTATACTCATAAAAGGCGGGCAGTCCCAAGGGGATGAAACGGTGGTTTTTTTCCTCTGTGTCGTAGATCAGTACACCCTTTTCCCCGTTTTCCCCAAAGTGCCGCCCATAGGCGCAGCCGGGGTAAGCGCAGAGGGTCTCACCGGCGGTAAATATATCGCCCTTGTGGATATGTCCCAGCGCCAGGTAGGAAAGACCGCTTTGCTCTATCTGCTTTTTCGTAATGGGACAGCAAGGGGAGCGGGGCGTGATGTCTGCGTGAAGCAGGCCGATCTGTAAGCCCTCGCTGTCGGCAATAAAGCCACTGAGCAGTCCGGGGCAGTCCATCGAGGTGTAGCCTGCGCCCCAAATCGTGATGCCGGGAAGCTCTACTTTTTCCATTTTCGGATTTTTGAAAATATGTACGTTTTCCGGCCATATTTCCGTCATATAGGGGGAATCCGGGGCGATAAAGTCGTGATTTCCCGGGGTGATGAACACGGGGACAGCCATCTCGGAAAGAACACCCGAGAGGATGCGGAAGCTCTGCTTGGTATAGGGGCCGTGGAAAATATCACCGGCAATGAGTACCAGCTCACACCCTTCCCGATGGCAGATGTCCAGGAGCTTGCCGGGGATGGTCAGGACTTTTTCTTTTAATTCTTCGTAGCCCTGGAGGGGGGCATCTAAGTGGAGGTCTGCACAGTGGAGAATTTTCATAGGCTTACCCTTTCTGCGGCCTTGCAAAGACCGGTTTCTGTGTCAACGGTGAAGAGCACCGCTTCCATTTTGGTCTCGCCCTCTGCCCAGCGGTAGCGTTCCGGCAGGTCACCCCGGAAGCGGTTGATAGACAGGTCAGGACGGATGCCCAGGACAGAGTGCTTCGGACCGGTCATACCGAGATCAGTGACGTAGCCTGTGCCCTTCGGGAGAATTTGGGCATCGGCAGTGGGAACATGGGTGTGGGTGCCCCAAAGGGCGGAAACGCGGCCATCCAGCATATAGCCCATTGCCAGCTTTTCTGAGGTGGCTTCTGCGTGGAGCTCCACGAGGATGATTTTGGCGGTGATATTTTTCAGGGCTTTTTCTATGAGTAAAAAGGGGTTGTCGGGGGTATAGTCCATATTGACCCGACCAATGAGGTCGATGACGGCAACGTCGCCTGCCTTGGTTTCGTAAATGCCAACGCCCTCGCCGGGGGTCTGAGGGGCGTAATTGTAGGGGCGCAAAATCCGGCGGTTGTCCTCCATATAGGGGACGATCTCCCGCTTTTGGAAGGTGTGGTTACCCAGCGTGATCACGTCTGCGCCGGCATCGAAAATGCTTTCCGCCTGGTCGGGGGTGATGCCCACCACGGCGGCATTTTCCCCATTGACCACGGTAAAATCCGCGCCCGTTTTGCGGATCAGCTTCCGCAAATTTCTGCGGATCTCATTCATACCGGGGTTTCCCACCACGTCACCTACACAAAGCACACGAAAGTCCATAAAAGTTCCTCGATTCCGATTTTTTTATTATTATATCAAATTGATAGATAATTACAAGTTGGAAATTTGAAATTGCACCATCGAAAGAGGTTGTAGGGACACCCCTCCCGGGGTGTCCACCGACACCGTACCAATTTGCGGACACCCGAGGACGGGTGTCCCTACGGCGTTGTACGATGGTGCGGAAAAGAAAAGGCCCCCTTGTGTAAAGGGGGCTGGCAAAAATCTTTGATTTTTGACTGGGGGATTGACAATCCCTCCGTCGACCTGTTCGGTCGACACCTCCCTTTGCACAAGGGAGGCTTTGGGTGCTTTTTGTTAGAGGAGTAGGAGCCACGTCAGGCCGTAGTAGGAGATGACGGCAACGAGGTCGTTGACGGTGGTGATCAGCGGGCCGGAGGCCACTGCCGGGTCAACGCCCAATTTCTTAAACAGGATGGGGATGATGGTACCGGACAGCGACGAGGCAAGCATGGCCAGCACCATGGCGATGCCCAAGCAGCCGGAGACGGAGAAGGCAAAGGCTGCCGCATTGTTTGACACCATCAAATAAAGACCGATAGCTACAAAGGACAGCAGACCCAAAAGCAGGCCGTTGAGGATGCCCACTCTCGTCTCTTTCCACACAAGCCCCATTAAGTGCTTGCTGTTTACCTGCTGATCCATCAGCACCCGGATGGCCACCGCAAGGGACTGGGTGCCTACGTTACCTGCCATACCCAAAATGAGGGACTGGAAGGACATAATCACGGGAAGCTGCGCAACCACCGATTCGAAAAGACCTACAGTTGCAGAGACGAAGAAGCCCAGTATCAACAGGATACCCAGCCAAGGCAGACGCTTCTTGACGGAGTGAAATACCGGCTCAGAAAGGTCTTCTTCTGCGGTAAGGCCTGCTAATTTTGCGTAGTCTTCGCCAAACTCCTCGTCGATGACTTCCATAAAGTCCTGCGCGGTGACAACGCCGATGAGCTTATTGTCGTTATCCAGCACGGGAATGGAGGCCTCGGAGTAGTCGATAAGCGACGGGAGACACTCATCGATGAGGGCTTTGGCGTAAACATAGGGATAGGACACCCGGGTGATGTCGGACAGGGCAGTGCCCTCCCGGGCGATGATCAGGTCCTTCAGGTCGATAGCGCCGCAGAAAGTGCCGTCCTCGTCGGTGACGTAAAGGGTGGACATATTGTCGTTCTCGGGAGCTTGACGGATGAGCTCGCTCATGGCGCCCTTGATGGACACATTCTCGGGAATTTCGATATAATTGGTACTCATCCGGCTGCCGATTTCGTCCTCTTCAAAGGAGGAAAGGAGGCGAATCTCGCCCCGCAGCTCCGGGGTCAAGAGGTCGGTGAGCTGGTCGCGCTCCATTTTCGAGAGGGCTTGCAAAAGCTCTACGGCAGAGGAGGCTTCCATCAGCGAAAGGGCCTCTACCTTTTGGCGCATGGAAAGCGGCGCGAAATGGGCGGCGATGTCCTCACTGTATTCCAAAACGCTTACCAAGGTCTCCATGGTCAGCAGGCGAAACAGCTTGGCCCGCTCGTCGGGCGTCAGCTCCTCCATAGCGAGGGCAATGTCCTTTTCGTGGTAATCTGCAAGCTGCTCCCGCTTCTTTTTGGGCGTCAGGTCACTGCGGATCATTTTCACGATCTCTTCGCTGAAATTCACCGGCGCAGCCGCATTGGTGCCGCTTTCAAAATCCATTGTCCTCACCTCTTTCGTATATCATATCCATTATATTTGCTTTGTATCAAAAATGCAAGTAGTTTTGATAAATTATAGGGCCGGAAAAAAGGCCCCCTCTGACGAGGGGGCT
>JAZSDE010000031.1:0-3323 GCA_045531015.1 Faecousia sp. | reverse complement strand
CGGCAAGGTCAGCCAGAGCCTTAGAAAGCTCGGGGTCATTCTTGGTCTCGCCCTTAATGTAACGGGTGTTCTCCAGCAGCATCACATCGCCGTCCTTAAGGGCAGCAGCCTTAGCCTTGGAATCCTCGCCGGCAACGTCGGAAGCCATAATAACTTCCTTGCCCAGCAGTTCGGAAAGGCGGTCAGCAACGATCTTTAAGGAAAGCTCGGGCTTCCATTCGCCCTTGGGCTTACCCATATGGGAGCAGAGGATGACCCGTGCGCCCTTGTCAACCAGATACTGGATGGTGGGCAGAGCAGCCACGATCCGCTTGTCGGAAGTGATCTTGCCTTCCTTGGTGGGCACATTGAAGTCGCAACGGCACAGAACGCGCTTGCCGGCTACTTCAATGTCTTCAATAGACTTCTTGTTGTAGTTCATTGTTATTTCCTCCATATGTTATTTACAGTATGATATATGCCTCCCCTGTGTAAGGGGAGGTGTCAGCCGAGCAGGCTGACGGAGGGGTTGTCAATCCCCCAGTCAGAAATCAAAGATTTCTGCCAGCCCCCTTTACACAAAGGGGCCTTTTTACGTGTTTTTTACTTTGCCATTTTGCCGTAATCCTGCAGGTGCGGAAAATCAAGCTGCCGGAGCGCCTCAAAGACGGTGATGGCCACGGCGTTGCTGAGGTTCAGGCTTCGCGCTTCCGGCCGCATAGGGAGCCGGATGCAGCTGTCTCTGTGCTGCTCCAGGAAATCCTCGGGCAGACCCTTGGTTTCCTTACCAAAGAACAGATAGCAGTCTGTTTCGAAACTGGCTTCGGTGTAGCACCGGGGGGCTTTCGTGGTCAGACACCACATTTGCTTTACGTCGTTTTTGCTGAAGAAATCTTCTAAATTATCATAGTCGTGTACATCTAAAAGATGCCAGTAATCGAGGCCTGCCCGTTTTAGTGCCTTGTCTGAAATGTCAAAGCCTAAGGGACGGATCAGGTGCAGGCTGCAGCCGGTGGCGGCGCATGTCCTTGCAATATTTCCGCAGTTGCCGGGGATTTCCGGCTCTACCAAAACGATATGAAGCAATCCTTTCACCTCGCAAAGTGTTTCCCAATTTGCTCGCTCCCGTATTATACGGCAAACTTCGAATAAAATCAATCAATAAATTACGAAAAATGCAACTTTTCTTACTATATACATAAAAATTACACCTATCGCGATAAATTTGTGAAAAATGCAAAGGCTTTTTCGATAGCCTGAGCGAATCAGACGCCCACTTGGGTGAGTTCGGGTTATATTGCTCAGGCTAAATTGTAAGAAGTGATTGACTTTTTTAGCGGTTTGTGAGAAAATAAGCGGTGCAATATGAGAAAAATGAGGGGATATTTTATGTTCCAATCCAGAACCCATACCTGTGGAGAGCTGCGGCTTTCCGATGCAGGCAAAACCGTTACCATTTCCGGCTGGCTGGAGAATGTCCGTGAGGTCGGCGCAAACTTTGCGTTCTTAGTTCTCCGCGACTTTTACGGCACTACCCAGGTGGTCGTGGAAAATGAGCAGATGATGCAGATCATTAAGAGCATCCATAAGGAGAGCACCATCTCCGTTACCGGCACTGTCCGGGAGCGGGAGAGCAAAAATCCCAAGCAGGCAACCGGAGAGATCGAGGTCGTTCCCACCGATATTAAGGTTTTGGGTAAGTGCATCCACAACTCCTTGCCTTTCGAGATCAACAAGTCCCGGGACGCAGACGAGAATGTGCGCCTTAAGTACCGCTATCTTGATCTGCGGAATCCTGCTGTCAAGCAGAATATCATTCTGCGCTGTCAGGTGGTTGCCGAGCTGCGCCGGCTGATGACCGAGAAGGGCTTTTTGGAGATCACCACACCGATCTTGACTGCTTCTTCTCCCGAGGGCGCAAGAGACTATCTGGTTCCCGCCCGGAATCACCCCGGTAAGTTCTATGCTCTGCCCCAGGCACCTCAGCAGTTTAAACAGCTGCTGATGACCTCCGGCTTTGACCGCTATTTCCAGATCGCGCCCTGCTTCCGGGATGAGGATGCCCGCGCAGACCGCACCCCCGGTGAGTTTTACCAGATGGATATGAAAATGGCCTTTGCATCTCAGGCAGACGTGCTGTCTACCTTGGAGGATGTGATCCGTCCTGTTTTCCAAAAGTTCGGTAAGTATGAGCGCGTATCCGAAGCGCCCTTCCGTCATATTCCTTTCAATGAAGCAATGGAGCGCTACGGCTCCGACAAGCCCGACCTGCGTATCGATTTGGAGATCACCGATGTGACCGATGCGGTTGCAGGCTCAGAGTTTGGTCCTTTCCAGAACGCAGTTGTAAAAGCTGTGGCTGTGGATAACTTCAACGAGGGCCGCAAGTGGATCGATAAGCTCCTTAACGATGTTGAGGTACAGACCGGCAATAAGGCCTGCTGGATAAAGGTGGACGAAAACGGCTGTCTGACCGGCGGTGTTTCAAAATTCCTGACGGAGCAGACCGCTGCGCTGACCGAAAAGCTCAATTTGAAGCCCGGCAGCTTTGTCTGTATGGCAGCAGGCAAAAAGGCTGCCGCACAAAAAACCGCAGGCGTGATCCGCACCATGATGGGTAAGCGCATCCCCGGCCACTTTGACGAAGAGCAGTACGCGATGTGCTGGATCGTGGACTTCCCCATGTACGAAATGGGCGAGGAGTCCGGCGAGCTGGAATTCTGCCACAATCCCTTCTCTATGCCCCAGGGCGGTATGGATGCTCTGCTGGCTGCTGAGGGTGATACCGATAAGCTGCTGGCAATCAACGCTGACCAGTACGACCTTGTTATCAACGGCTACGAGTCCGCTTCCGGCGCAGTCCGCAACCACGACCCTGAGATCATGGTCAAGGCCTTCCAGATGGTAGGCTTGGGCGAAGAGGACGTAAAGGCCAAGTTCCCGGCAATGTACAATGCCTTTACCTATGGCGCACCTCCCCATGCAGGTGCAGCCCCCGGTGTTGACCGTCTTGTGATGCTGCTGACCGGCGAGGAGTCTATCCGCGAGGTCATTACCTTCCCCATGAACAAGAATGCACAGGATCTGATGATGGATGCCCCCACCACTGTTTCCCAGAAGCAGCTGGATGATGTGCATATTCTTATTAACGAAAGTCATTTATAAGAATGAACCCGCCCGGTGGACACCGGGCGGTTTTTACGTATTATCCCTTCCCCGGGGGGGAAGGTGCCACGGAGGGGCGGATGAGGAATGCGGGAGACAAACTGTAAGTTACAAACAGATTACAGACCTTTTCTGCGCGCCGTTCCTCTCCCGACTCGCCTGCAGCGAGCCACCCTCTC
>JAZSDE010000125.1:0-28757 GCA_045531015.1 Faecousia sp. | reverse complement strand
TGTTGCACTTGTCCTGGGGTCACCCCCGGCGGGCGTTACCCGTTATCCTTGCCCTGTGGAGCCCGGACTTTCCTCATCTGGAGGCTTTCGCCTTCCATCCGCGGCTGTCCGACCTGGTTGCTTAGCTATTTTACAGCAATGTTTGCTTAATGTCAAACTTTTCTTGCAAAATGGTGCGATTGCGGCTATACTATAAGAAAAACATATTTTGGAGGGCCATATGTCCAACAAATTTGAGTCATTCTTTGCTTCTCTTTCGGGAAAGCGCATTACAGTCATTGGATTGGGTGTGAGCAACCGGCCGTTGGTGCGTTTGCTGCTGGAGAGCTGCTGTACTGTCACCGGCTGCGATAAGACACCTCGGGAAAAATTAGATGCAGAGGTGCTGGAGTTAGAGCAATTGGGTTGCATACTCAAAACCGGTGACGATTATTTGGAGAATATTTCTGCTGATCTTGTGTTTCGCACGCCCGGTATGCACCCGAACAATCCTGCCCTTTGCGCGCTCCGTGGGCAAGGCGTGAAGATCACAAGCGAGATGGATGTCTTCTTCGAACTTTGCCCCTGTAAAAAGATTGCTGTTACCGGTTCAGACGGCAAAACTACAACTACCACCTTGATTTCCGAGCTACTGAAGGCGGCAGGGAAGAAGGTGTGGCTTGGCGGTAATATTGGAACCCCATTGCTGCCATTGTGCGGGCAGATGAAAGAGGACGACATTGCGGTGGTGGAGCTCAGCTCCTTCCAACTGATGGATATGACCCACAGTCCTGAGGTAGCAGTCATTACCAACGTTGCGCCTAACCATCTGGATGTACACAAGGATATGGAGGAGTATGTGGAAGCGAAGAAGACCGTTTTTCGTTTCCAGAAGACCACTGACCGCCTTGTGGTAAATGGCGATAATGAGATCACTGCCGCACTGCGTGGCTGCGGGACTACCCGCACGTTCTCCCGTTTGGGAATGGGCGATGTTTGCCAGCGGGATGGCGTAATTGTCCGGGACGGTCAGCCGTTGCTGCCGGTGGCAGACATTCTGATCCCCGGTGTGCATAACATCGAGAACTATATGGCAGCCATTTTGGCTGTTGAGGGTCTTGTAGAAGATGATGTAATTCGTCAGGTTGCGAGGAGCTTCGGTGGTGTGGAGCACCGCATTGAGCTGGTGCGTATCAAGGACGGTGTCCGTTACTATAACGATTCCATCGCGTCCTCTCCCAGCCGCACCATTGCGGGCTTACGGAGTTTTCCGGAAAAGGTGATCCTGATTGCTGGCGGCTATGACAAGAAGATACCCTATGATGTGCTTGGTCCTGAGATTTGTAAGCACGTAAAGAAGCTGTTCCTTGGCGGAGCCACCGGGCCGAAGATCCGTGCTGCTGTGGAGGCCTGTTCCGAGGAAAAGCCTGAGATTGTGGAATGCATAAACTTTGAGGCCGCTGTCCGCGCGGCGGCGGCAGCCGCAACAGAGGGAGATGTGGTGCTGATGAGCCCGGCCTCTGCTGCATTCGACCAGTTTAAGAACTTTGCCGTTCGCGGTGCATTTTTTAAGAAGATCATTAAGGAGCTATGATATGTCAATTTCCCGATATACGAGGGCTGTTCGGCGTTTTTTGCCGATAGACTATTGCGGCGCGGTGATTGTTGCAGCAGGCAATGCAACCAGAATGGGTGGCATTGACAAAACCATGGCGCTGCTTGGCAGTGAGCCTATGATCGTACACACAGTCCGAGCATTCGAGCAATGTGAGGTGATCAAGGAAATCGTCATCGTGACCCGCAGCGATCTTTTGATGCAGGTATCCGACCTTTGCCACAAGTTTTCCAAGGTCACTGCGGTAGTTGTAGGAGGCTATAACCGGGTCGCGTCTGTACAAAATGGCCTAAATGCTCTATCTTCCAAGGTGCGCCTTGCGGCGATCCACGATGGCGCCCGCCCGCTTGTTTCTTATGAGGTGATCGACAGGACGGTGCGCGCCGCTCACAGCTACGGTGCGGCAGCACCGGGCATTCCCGTCAAGGATACCATAAAAGTCGTCAGCGGGGGCTTAGTGGCTTCTACGCCGGAGAGAAAAACCTTGCTGGCCGTACAGACACCGCAGGTTTTCGACTTCGATATTCTGCGTGGGGCGCTTAAAAAGGCAGTAAAGGACGGCGCAGAGATCACAGACGATTGTTCAGCTGTGGAAAGGATGAAAATGCGGATCCGTATGGTGGAGGGTGAGGAACGGAATATAAAGATCACCACACCTATGGATCTTAAAATTGCGGAACTGCTTTTGGAGGAGAAGAAATGAGGATCGGGCACGGGTATGACGTACACCGCCTTGTGGAAGGGCGGGATTTGATACTGGGCGGTGTAAAGATCGATCATCCAGTAGGTCTTTTGGGTCATTCGGATGCAGATGTGCTGCTGCACGCTGTGATGGATGCGCTGTTGGGCGCTGCCGCGCTACGGGACATTGGTTACCATTTCCCGGATACTGACCCCACGTACAAGGGAGCAGACTCCCGGGAGCTACTTCGTGCAGTCGGTGACAAGATTGCAGCCGCTAACTACCGCATCGGTAATATCGACGTTACGCTTATTGCCCAAAGACCGAAGCTGAAGGACTATGTCCCAACGATGCTCGAAAATATCGCTGCAGATTTGCATATCTCCGCAAATCAAGTAAATATCAAGGCGACAACGGAGGAGAAGCTGGGTTTTACCGGAGATGGCTCCGGTATGGCCTGCCACTGTGTTTGTCTCTTGGAAGAAATAAAATAACCGCCAAACCCTCCCGGGCATAGAATGCTCGGGAGGGTTTTAATATGAGATACTGTTTTATTACAATCAAGTCACTAACAGCAGCACAAAAAGCGGAAAGTGTACTCAGGAGAATCGGGATCCACTGCACACTTCAAAGATCGCCTCGTTGGATGGAAGAACAGGGCTGCGGAAACGGACTAAGGGTGGATTGTGATGACCTTTCTCAGGCGCTGACGATCTTGAGGAGGAACCACATTTCCTATAATCGGGCATATCTCCGTCAGGAAGACGGTGCAATGGAGGAGCTGACACTATGATCTATTTGGATGACGGTGCAACCTCCTTTTATAAGCCGGACTGTGTGGAAAGGGCAATGATCCGCGCGCTTCGAACTTGCGCCAATCCCGGTCGCGGCGGGTATCCTGCAGCAGACCGGGCAGCAAGGACTGTATTTGATTGCCGATGCATTGCTGGGGAAATGTTCGACTGCACACCGGAGCAGGTGGTGTTTACGAAGAACTGTACGGAGGCGCTGAATATGGCGATCCGCACACTTGTTTCGCCGGGGGATCGGGTGGTCATCTCCGGTTTTGAGCACAATGCAGTCACTCGGCCGTTATACGCATTGAATGCAAAAATATCCATCGCAGGCCGAAAGATGTTTGATCCGGAGGATACTCTGCGGTCTTTTGATAAAGCCATAAATGGTGGCGCAAAAGCTGCAGTTTTCACACATTGCTCTAATGTCTTTGGGTATATCCTTCCTGTGTATGAGATGGCAGAAATATGCAGAAAATACAATGTTCCATTCATTATTGATGCGGCGCAATCTGCTGGGAAATTACCGGTTTCCTTTAAGACTTTGGGCGCGGATTTTATTGCAATGCCCGGGCATAAGGGACTGCTTGGGCCTCAGGGTACAGGGCTTCTTCTTTGCGGGCGTGTGCCGCAGCCACTTCTGTGCGGCGGCACAGGCAGCATCTCTGCGACCCAGGAAATGCCGGACTTTTTGCCGGACAGGGGAGAGGCGGGAACGCTGAATGTACCGGGTATTGCGGGACTTGCCGCAGGGATGCGCTATATTCAAAGACATGGAATGGAAAATATTGCGAAGATGGAGCAAAATGCGGCCCGTGAGGTGGCAGCTCTTTTGCAGAGAAAGGGTCTTAACGTCTTTACCGGTCCTGATCAGATCGGAACCGTTTCTTTTGTTTCCCGGTGTGATTGCGAGGATGCAGCAAAACTATTATCCGAGCAGGGGATCGCGGTGCGTGCAGGTCTCCATTGCGCTCCGATCGCCCACGAAAGCGCAGGAACACTGGATACCGGGACAGTGCGTCTCAGCTTTGGCATCGGTGTAACGGCAAACAGGCTGCGGATTGTGAAAAATATCCTTGAAAAAGTGGCAGATAAGCTGTAAAAAGTGTCTTTTCCTCTTGCTATTATTTCGATCATCCGTTATAATGAATAGGATAATAGGATTGTTATACGCATCTTTCGAAATGCGCCGGAAATAGTAGGAAATCGAGGTATGGGAATATGAGTGTCATACAAATGATTATAGAACAATTTACAAGAATGCAGTGGACGGATTATTTAGATATAATCGTTGTTGCATACTTGCTTTACGCCCTGTTTCCGCTGCTGCGTTCCAGCGGCTCTTTACGGATCGTTGTTGCCATTGCCGGCATTTTGGCGGTTACTTGGCTTACCGAGCTTCTCAATATGCATGCGCTGAATTTTATATTGACCCAGTTTTTGGCGGTTGGTCTGATTGCAATCATTGTTCTTTTCCAACCGGAAATTCGCCGGATGCTTGACCAGCTTGGCAGTGTACGTCTGAAACGCCTTTTGGGTGGTGATAAGCCGGAGCAGGAGATGTTTTCTGTGATCTCCCAGACGGTCTCTGCCTGCGAAAGTATGAGCCGGGAGCGGGTTGGCGCCCTGATCGTTTTTGAGCGGGATATTCAGCTGGATGAATATTTTAAAACTGGCACCGTGATTGACGGCAAGCTGTCAGATCCTATGATCCGCAACTTGTTTTTCCCTAAGGCAACGCTGCACGATGGCGCCATTATTGTTCGTAGGGGAAGAATTGCAGCGGCATCCTGCGTACTGCCGCTGTCCAACAGCTCCCGTATCAGCTCGGATCTCGGTACACGGCACAGAGCAGGTGTCGGTATCAGTGAAATCACTGACGCGGTGGTTGTCATCGTATCCGAGGAGACCGGTGCGATCTCTGTAGCAGTTGGCGGTGTACTCAAGCGTTACCTTGCCCCCCAGACATTGGAAAAACTCCTGCGGCACGAGCTGTGCCACGTTGCGGGTAACAAGGATGATAACCGCAAGCTGAAGCTGCGTCAAAAGCTCCAAAAGAAGGAGGGTGGGCACAATGAAAAGTAAAATTTTAACATTCTGTCTGTCCATTCTGCTTGCAATCGGTATTTGGCTCTATGTCATTACCGCTGTCAGCCCGGAATCTACGGAAACATTCCAAAATGTTCCGGTGCAGATGCAGAATATTGCGCTTTTAGAAGAGCGTGGATTTGTTATTACAGATATAAGCAACACCAATATTTCTCTTGAGTTATTCGGTAAACGAACCGATTTGGTCCAGGTAAATAGCGGAAATATCCGCGTTATCGCAGATGTTTCCAGTATCAGCGAGCCGGGCGTCCATGAAATTTACTACACGGTTTCTTTCCCTGGTTCTGTCGCCAGCGGTGCTATTGAGACACAGTCCCGTTATCCGGATACGATCCGTGTAACCGTTGAGAAGAAAATCAGCAAGAAACTGGATGTGATGGTGGCATACACCGGCGCGGTGCCTTCCGGTTATATGACGGATGAGGCTAACATCCAGCTCAGCGCGAAGACCGTTACGGTGTCCGGCTCCAAGGCGCTTGTGGACAAAGTGACCGGCGCAAAGGTGATGGTCGATCTTTCAAACCGCACGGAATCCATTTCTGAGACATATCCTGTTGTTTTGCTGGGTGCAGACGGAAGTGAGATTAATGACGAGGATATTTCGATGGACGTTTCCAATATCCATGTGCTGCTGCAGATCCAGCAACTGAAACAAGTGGGCATAACCTATGATGTAATCTATGGCGGTGGTGCAAATATGAGCAACACGACCATTACACCCAGTGTGCAGTCTATTTTGGTTGCGGGTCACAAAAATGTCTTGCAGGATATTACGCATATTAATTTGGGAACAATTAATTTGACCGAGTATACGGATAGCTGTGAGGTTCCGCTGGCTGTTACCTTGCCTGACGGTATCAGTAATGAGTCGGGCGTTTACGAAATCATTCTTACCATTTCCTTCACCGGTTTGGAAACAAAGACGCTTACGGTCACGAATTTTAAAGCAGTCAATGTACCTACGGGAATGCGTGCAGTATTTTTGGAAAGTAAGCTGAAGGTTACGATTCGTGGTAAAAAGGAACATTTAGAGACCATCGATGCAAGCAATATCTTCGTTGAAGTAGACTTCGGTGCCACCCGAGAAGGTATCTCCAGGATGCCCGCAAAGGTGATTATCATTACAGGAGAATATACCAGTGCCGGTGCTGTCGGCAGTTATACACTGATGGCAGATATGCAGCGCAGGTAAGGAGGAAGAAACTTGATTAAAAGTATGACCGGCTATGGCCGTGCAGTAGAAACGATCAATAATCGGGAATTTACCGTGGAGATTTCCTCGGTAAATAACCGTTACTTAGACTGCAGTGTTAGACTTCCCAGAATGCTTTCCTTTGCCGAGGAGGCGGTAAAGCAGACCGTGAAGCAATATGTGTCCCGCGGCAAGGTAGAGGTTCATATCTCAGTCCGCAGTGAGGCAGCAGAGGACACAAAACTGACACTCAATACGCCCGTTGTGGAGGGTTACTTAAATGCGATGCACCAAATGGTAGAAACCTATGGCGTGAAGGATGACATTAGTGTGTCTACACTTTCCAGACTCCCCGAGGTTTTCATAATGGAGAAAGCCAAGGCAGATGAGGAGCAGCTGCAATCTGATCTTATGGGTGTGGTGACCGTTGCCCTTGAAAACTACAATGCTATGCGCACTACCGAGGGCGCAGCGCTTGATAATGACCTTCGCAGCCGCGGTAACACTATCTTGGAATTTGTTTCTAAGGTGGAAGCGGGCAATGCCCAGACCGTTCAAGATTACCGCGTAAAACTCGAGACAAAGGTGCGTGAGATGCTGGCGGATAAGAATATGGACGAGGGCCGCATCCTGACAGAGGTCGCCATCTTTGCGGACAAGGTTGCTGTGGATGAGGAGACAGTTCGTCTTCGCAGCCATCTGCAGCAGATGAATACTATGCTCTCTGCCGGCGGCGCGATGGGTCGGAAGCTGGATTTCCTTTTGCAGGAAATGAACCGGGAGGCCAACACCATCGGATCTAAGTGCACGGATGTGGCACTGGCGAGGATCGTTGTAGATATTAAGGCTGAGCTGGAGAAGATCCGGGAGCAGACCCAGAATATTGAGTAAGAGGGTAGTATGAAGCTTATCAATATTGGTTTTGGCAGTATGGTGGCTGCCGGGCGTGTACTGGCGGTTTTAGATCCGGATTCTGCGCCGATTAAACGTATTATTCAGGAGGCAAAGGAGCGGGCAATGCTCGTGGATGCTTCCTACGGCAGAAAAACAAAAGCGGTTATTATTATGGACACAGATCATGTGATTTTGTCTGCTGTAGCACCAGACTCGATCAGTGCCCGTTTGGCAGATAAAACCGAACAGGAGGAAACTTAAATGGGAAGACTGTTTGTAATTTCCGGTGCTTCCGGTGTCGGTAAAAGCACAGTGCTGAAAAAGGTCTTTTCTGAGAGAAAGGATCTGCAGTTTTCTGTGTCCGCTACCACACGTCCGCCCCGACCTGGTGAGGAGGAGGGCGTCCACTACTTCTTTGTAAGCAAGGAGACATTCGAAAACATGCTTGCGGAGGATGCTTTTGTGGAGTACAGTGCCCACGCGGCAAATTATTACGGCACACCGAAAAAACAGCTGGAAGAGAAGCTCCAAAAAGGGGATGTGATCTTAGACATTGAGCCCAACGGCGCCTTTCAGGTGCAGAAGGTCAGGGACGATGCCATCCTGATCTTCATTATGCCGCCGTCTATGGAGGAGCTGTCTCGGCGGCTGAACGGACGGGGAGATACCCCTCCGGAGCAAATTGAAATTCGGATGAAGCGGGCAGATTGGGAGATCAGCCAAAGCCCCCTCTATCATCACATTGTTATTAACGACCAGGTAGATGCCTGCGCACAGAAAATATTGGAAATTATCGCCAATACGGCGAACTGAAATTTGGAGGAATAGAAAATGCTTTACCCACCCGTAGCTGATTTACTTAAAAATGTTGAGAGCCGTTATCTGCTGGTAAACGTAGTCGCCCAGCGGGCAAGACAGATTGCTGCTGAAGCGGATGAGCGGCAGGAAGAGCTTCCTGAAAAGCCCGTGACGATGGCAATTTATGAGGTTGCTGAGGGTCGCCTGACAGCAGAGCTGAAGGACGAATACAAATAAAATTTGGTAAGGAGAGGGTATTATGATTGCAAAAATTGCTGTTTCTGCGGCTAATTTTGCCATTGATAAGCCCTATTCTTACTTTGCATCTGCGGAAATGGGGCTATTGCCCGGTATGCGGGTGATCGTGCCCTTTGGCAGAGGTAATCACCGGACAGAGGGCGTTGTTCTCTCCGTTGAGGAGGGCGCGCAGACGGGGCTTAAAACGGTACAGGCAGTACTTGACACTGTGCCGGTGCTCAGCGAGGAAATGCTCCGAATGGCTGGGATGCTCCGGTCTCGCTATTTCTGTACTTTTTATGATGCAATTCGCGCCATTTTGCCGGCAGGACTTTGGTATCAGACGAAGGATACATATGCCCTGACAGATGATCGAAGCTGGAAAGAAAAGAAGCTGCGGCAGGCAGATGCTCTTCGGCTTTTGCAGCATATGGACGAGCTTGGAGGCAACGTGGATGGAGATGCCCTTCGCCAGGTGCTGCCCGATGAGGAAGTATTTGCCAAGGCAGTTGCTTATCTCCTGCGGAATAAGTGGATTACGACGGATACCGACTATCTCACCAGAACAGGAGAAAAAACGGAGAGGGTTGCCACCCTTGCCACATCTGTGGAGGAGGCGATGGCGTATGCTGCATCCCGTCCCAGATCTGCACTGATGCAGAAAAATGTTTTGGAGCTGCTTTGTGGTGTTGGTTCTGTGTCGGTAAAGGAAATCTGCTATTTTACCGGTGCTAAAACGGCCACTGTCAACCGCCTGGCAGAGCTGGGCTATATAACTCTTTCCGAGCGAAAGGTACTCCGTTGCCGGGAAATCAAAAAGGCAGAGCTTAGTGGCCCACTCGTCCTAAATGAAGAACAGGAAGCAGTCTACAGTGGACTTGCAGATCAGCTTGCTATGGAAAAACCCGGCGCAGCGCTGCTGTACGGTGTGACCGGCTCCGGTAAAACCTCCGTTTATATTAAGCTTATCGAGCATACATTGAAGTCAGGCAGGCAGGCAATGCTTTTGGTGCCGGAGATTGCGCTGACATCTCAACTGCTCTCTCTGATGGCCGCCTATTTTGACGATCAGGTTGCTGTACTCCACAGCAGCCTGCCTACAGGCGAGCGGTTTGACCAATGGAACCGGGTACGCGCTGGGGAAGCGGGCGTGATCGTCGGAACGCGGTCCGCGGTATTTGCGCCTTGTCCTAATCTTGGTCTCACTATTTTGGATGAGGAGCAGGAGCATTCCTATAAGTCAGAAAATGCGCCACGGTATTCTGCCAAGGAGGTGGCGCTTTGGCGTGGAATGAGAAATAATGCGTTGGTGCTGTTTGGCTCTGCCACACCATCGGTAGAGACGATGTACTACGCAAAAAGCGGGATATACGCCCTTTACCGCCTAAATAAGCGTTACAACGGACGAAATCTCCCCCTTGTGGAGATCGTGGATATGCACCGGCAGATGGAGCTTGGCAACGACAGTTCCATCAGCTACCCTCTGCAGGATGCAATGGGCGAGACTATGGAAGCAGGAAAGCAAACGGTTCTGTTTCTTAATCGCCGCGGCAACAGCCGGGCGCTTGTGTGCATCGATTGCAGGCAGACACCGGAATGTCCCCGTTGCGAGGAAAGGCTGACCTATCATAGCGCCAATAACCGTATGATGTGCCATTACTGCGGGTTTTCACAGGATGTGCCCCGGAAATGTCCCCATTGCGGTGGAAGCTTAAAGCCTGTTGGCACGGGTACCCAAAAGGTGCAGGAGGAACTGCATTTGCTGTTTCCCGATGCAGCTGTGGCGCGAATGGATGCGGATACCGTTAATGCTGTCAATACCCACGATAAGATTTTGCAGGCGTTCCAGCGGGAAAATACGCCGGTGTTACTGGGAACGCAGATGGTTGCAAAGGGTCTTAATTTGCCTGATGTTGCCCTTGTGGGGGTTCTGGACGGCGATATGGGACTCTATAGCGGCAGCTATCGAGCTGCAGAAACCACATTTAATATGCTGACCCAAGTGGTTGGCCGCGCAGGCCGTGGCGACACCGCTGGGCGGGCGATCGTTCAGACAATGACACCGGAGCACAAGGTCATTACCTTGGCAGCCCGGCAGGATTACGACAGCTTTTATGAGATGGAGATCGGACTGCGACAGCATCTATTCCATCCGCCTTTCGGTGATCTTGCCTTTATCACCGTGATTGGCAAGAATGAACGGCAGGTGATTCGTGGTGCTGCAAAGTTGCGGGACAGTATTATGGGCTGTTTGCGTGATCCGGCGTACAATATGGAAGTATGTACAATTCTCGGCCCTGCGGCTTGCGCAGTACCGAAGATCAATTATAGTTTTCGTTACCGATTGACCCTTAAATGCAAATTTACGCCCAAGCTGCGGCAGCTTGTTGCCTACATGCTTCGCCAGTTTTCTCAGGATAAGGAAAACCGGGGTGTGACGGCATTTGTAGATGTGAACGGTTACGAATAGAAATCGAGGAAATAATGGGACTTAGGAAGATTTTAACAGATGAAGAGAGCGCCCTGCATAAGGTGTGCAAACCTGTGGTAAACTTTGATGGCAGACTTTGGAAGCTGCTGGACGATATGCGTGAGACCCTGATCGATTCCGGCGGTGTTGGTCTTGCTGCTCCCCAGGTGGGGATTTTGCGCAGAGTGGTGCTGGTGGATAATGGGGAAGAAATATTAGAGCTTGTAAACCCTACACTCATCCAAACAGATGGTGAGCAAATTGGAGCGGAGGGCTGTTTGAGTGTGCCGGGGAAGTACGGCATCGTAAAGCGACCCTATTATGCCAAGGTTCGGGCGCAGGATCGCAACGGCCAGTGGTTTGAGGCGGAGGGTGAGGAGCTGACTGCCCGGTGCTTCTGCCACGAATTGGATCACTTGGACGGCATTATCTATACAGAGGTTATGGAACGTTTCCTGACAGAAGAAGAGCTGCTTGCAGAAGCGGAAGAAGAATAAGGGAGGTTTATTCGATGCGTGTCGTATTTATGGGAACACCGGACATTGCGGCAACTTGTCTTAAAAAGATCATAGCAGACGGTTTTCAGGTGGTCGGTGTGTACACGCAGCCGGACAGACCGAAAAACCGTGGAATGAAGCTGGCATTCTCTCCCGTCAAGGAGGTTGCTTTAGCGGCGGGTATTCCGCTCTATCAGCCGGAAAGCTTTCGGGAGGACGCCGATGTGGAGGTCCTTCGCGCACTGCAGCCGGATGTGATCGCGGTGGTGGCTTACGGCAGACTTTTGCCCCAGAGAGTGCTGGACATTCCAAAATGTGGCTGTATCAACATCCATGCAAGTGTCCTGCCTGCCTACCGTGGCTCTGCGCCCTATCAGTGGGCGGTATTGAACGGCGATAAGGAGACCGGTGTTACGGCAATGTATTTGTGCCGTGAAATGGATGCCGGTGACATTATCGATATTTCCAAAACGCCCATTGGTGACAATGAGACAGCCGGTAAGCTTTTGGACAGATTGGCAGTTTTGGGCGCAGATTTACTTTCCAAGACTTTGACCGGTATCGAAAATGGGGAGACAAAGCGCACACCGCAGGACAGCACACTCGCCACCTATGCGCCGATGCTGGATAAAGCTATGTGCCCCATTGATTTTACAAAAACTGCCCAGCAGGTGCATAATCACGTCCGTGGACTCCATCCCTGGCCTGTTGCCACGATGGAGCTGCAGGGACAGCGTTTTAAGATTCACCAGACGGCCGTTGCTGAGGGAAGCGGTACACCGGGACAGATTTTAGGCCTGACAAAAACAGGTCTTTTGGTGGCCTGCGGCACCGACGCGGTGGAGATCCGCTCCTTGCAAGCTGAGGGCGGGAAACGCATGAACGCTCCGGATTATTTCCGTGGGCATCCTTTGGAGGATAAATAATGGGCGCAAGAGAGACCGCGCTGTGCGTACTGATCGCCGTCCGTAAGGAAGATGCTTGGTCAAATTCTGTTCTGAAAACTTATATTCAGCGAGATAAGCTGGATACCCGGGATGCTGCTCTTGCCACACGGCTCTGTTACGGTGTACTGCAAAACCGGGCGCTGCTGGATGCTTATCTAAAGCAGCTTCTTACCGGGAGATTGAAAGACCTACATCCTGTAGTACGGGATATTCTGCATATGGGTCTTTACCAGATCTATAAGATGGATAAGATCCCGGAATCCGCAGCGGTAAATGAATCGGTTCAGCTTGCCAAAAAGTACTGTAAATTCCCCAAAGCGCCCGGCCTTGTCAACGGTGTGCTGCGAAACGCGGTACGGACGGCTGGACAGCTAAAGCCTCCTGCAGATTACTGCGAAAAATACAGCCATCCCCAAGAATTGATCGATCTGCTAAAGCCCTATGTCGGCAAGGAACGCCTTGCCCCTATGTTAGAGGCCAATAATGAAACGCCCCCGATGACGGTGCAGGCGAATCTGCTGAAAACAGATTTGCACGGACTTACGGAGAGACTGCAAAATGAGGGCGTGACGGTACGAAATCACCCGGTTTTTCCCAAGTGTCTCATTCTGGAAAACACGGGCAATATTGAGCAGCTTTCTGCTTTTCAAGAGGGCCTTTTCTACGTGCAGGATGCGGCAGCTTGGCTCAGCGTTCAATGCGCAGGTATCAGAAAGGGTGACCGGGTAATGGACTGCTGCGCAGCTCCCGGCGGCAAAAGCTTTGCGGCTGCGGTGTGCGGAGCGGGGGAGATCACTTCCTGTGACATCTATCCACACAAGATATCGTTGATGGAAAAGGGTGCTGAAAGGCTGGGATTTTCCAATATGCATCCCATCTGTCTGGATGCAGCCGAGTTTGTGCCTGAATTTGTGGATATGATGGATGTGGTCATTGCGGATGTGCCTTGTTCCGGTTACGGAATCATCCGGAAAAAGCCGGATATTCGCTATAAATCCCCCAAATCTATGGAGGAATTGCCAGAGCTGCAATTACGTATTCTCAAAAATCAAGCCCGGTATGTGCGACCCGGCGGCACGCTGCTGTACTCCACCTGCACCCTGACTTATCGCGAAAACGAGGGCGTTGTGGAAGCATTTTTGCAGGATAACCCCGATTTTAGGCTAAATAAATTGCCTTTATCGGCTGAAATATATCAGGAACGGGAAGGAATGCTGCGACTCATTCCCGGGCAGTATGACACCGACGGCTTCTTTATTTGTTGTATGCGGAGAGAACGATGAACATAAAATCTATGACCTTGCCGGAGCTGACCGACGCTTTAAAGGAAATGGGACAACCGGTTTTTCGCGCCAAGCAGATTTATACTTGGCTTCATAAGGGTGTGCGCTCCTATGATGAAATGTTAAATATCCCCAAGGAGCTGCGCGCTGTCCTGGCGGAAAAATATCCAATTTTGGCTCCCCGGGTCGTTCGCAAGCAGGAGTCCCAAAAGGACGGAACGATTAAGTACCTTTGGCAGTTGTCTGACGGCAACTGCATTGAAACAGTCTTAATGCGTTATCACTATGGCAACACCGTCTGCATTTCTACAGAGGTGGGCTGCCGGATGGGTTGCGCTTTTTGCGCTTCCACTTTGGGCGGCTTGGTGCGGAAATTAGAGCCTTTTGAGATGCTTGACGAGGTGCTGTTTACGGGGGTAGAGTCAGGCCTTCCCATCTCTCATATCGTTTTGATGGGCATCGGTGAGCCGCTGGACAATTACGAGAATGTCCTCCGTTTTTTAGAATTGGTCAACAGCCCGGGTGGACTGAATATCTCTATGCGGCATATCAGCCTGTCCACCTGCGGCCTTGTGCCAAAAATTGATGAATTGGCAAAAGAGAAGCTGCAGATTACCCTGTCTGTTTCCCTCCACGCACCATCCGATGAAATTCGGGATAGAATTATGCCTGTCAATAGGGCTTATCCTACGGATGTGCTATTGGAGGCGTGCAAACGGTATTATGCCGCGACAAACCGCCGTATCTCCTTTGAGTATGCGATGATCGATGGCGTTAACGATACGGAAAGCTGTGCAAAGTTACTGCTGAAAAAGCTGAAGGGTTTACCTGCCCATATGAATTTGATCCCACTCAATCACGTGGAGGAAAGCCCGCTGAAACCCAGCAGCCGCAGTGCAGTTATGAAATTTCAAAAAATCTTGGAGGACGGCGGTGTGCCGGCAACGGTCCGGCGTACATTAGGCGGCGATATCGATGCCTCCTGCGGCCAGCTCCGTCGAAAATATACAAAAGAAAAGCAGAATGAATCCAGAGGAGAGTCGTGAGCTATGCGTTTTTGGGGACTAAGTGATTTAGGTTGTGTGCGTCGGCAAAATGAGGATGCGCTTCATATTGAGCAGCTGAGCAAGAGTACGATCTTGTGCGTTGTCTGCGACGGCATGGGCGGCGCAAAATCCGGCAATGTCGCCAGCTCCTTGGCGGCGGATACCTTTGCACAGGAAATGAAGCGCACTTGGAAGGGAAGAAGAAAGAGCACACCGGAGCAGTTGCTCTTCGAGGCAGTCAACCTTGCCAATGACACGGTCTATCAGCAGTCAAAGGTATCGGCGGAATATACCGGTATGGGAACAACCTTGGTTGCTGCTCTGGTTCGGGGAAAGACTGTCAATATTGTAAATGTGGGCGACAGCCGTGCCTACAGCATCAGCGCAGACGGCATCCGTCAAATCACGGAAGACCATTCTGTTGTTCAGATGATGATCCAGCGGGGGGAGCTTTCCAAAGAGCAGGTCAAGCGTTATCCCGGCAAGAACTACATAACCCGCGCCATCGGCACGGAGGAGACGGTGACCTGCGATGGCTTTCTTACAGAGCTGCAAAAGGGTGAATACTTATTGCTTTGCAGTGACGGTCTTACCAATGTGGTAAACGATTAGGAGATTCTCTTTGAAGTGCTTCACGGCGGCACGCCGGAAACCTGCTGCCAGCGACTCATTGAGATCGCCAAGCACCGGGGCGCGCCGGACAATGTGACTTGCGCGCTAATTATGGCCTGAGGCGAAAGGAGAAAGAATTATGGATAAATACATCGGCCGCCTGCTGGAAGACCGTTACGAGATTCTCGACGTTCTTGGCGTAGGCGGTATGGCGGTGGTTTATAAAGCAAAATGCCATAAACTTAACCGAATGGTCGCCATTAAGGTCCTGAAAGAGGACTATTTGGAGGACGCGGATTTCCGCGGCCGTTTCCATGCCGAGGGACAGGCGGTTGCCATGCTCAGCCATCCCAATATCGTATCTGTTTACGATGTTTCCAGTACCGACAAGGCAGACTATATCGTCATGGAGCTGATCGAGGGCATTAACCTGAAGCAATATATTGAGAAGAAAGGTGCTCTGAACTGGAAGGAGACTCTCCACTTTGCATCTCAGATCGCAAAGGCCTTGGAGCACGCCCACAGCCGTGGAATTGTCCACCGGGATATTAAGCCACATAACATTATGGTGTTGCGAAACGGCTCTGTAAAGGTGGCTGATTTTGGCATTGCCCGGGGTATGGCAAAGGGCAATACCCTGAAAAAAGAAGCCCTTGGCTCTGTACACTATATCTCGCCTGAGCAGGCAAAGGGCGATCACGTGGACGCCCGGTCGGATATCTATTCTTTGGGCGTGGTTATGTATGAGCTGGCCACCGGTAAGCAGCCCTATGAGGGTTCTTCCCCCGTAAATGTGGCGCTGCAGCATATCAACGGCACGCCTACCTTGCCATCTGCACTGAATAGTTCCATACCTACCGGCATGGAGCAGATCATTATGAAGGCAATGGCCCAAAATCCTGCAGACCGCTACAGCTCTGCAGAAGAATTGCTACAGGCCATCGAGCAGTTCCAGAAAGACCCTAAAATGGTCTTTCCTTACCCTATGATAGCTGTTGGAAAGCGGCGGAAAAACGCCGGGGAAAAACCCAGGACAGCAAAAACAGCCAATAAGGACGGCGAGGAAGAAATGAAAAAGAAGCCTGCCCAGCTTCCTGAGGATCACAGAAGGAAGCAAGGTCAGCAGGGAAAGAAAGCCTCCAAGCTGGAGACCATTGCTATTATTAGTTGTATTGCGGCGATCCTGATCGCCTGCGTTGTGATGATTCTCTTTATGAATAATCCCTTTTCCGGTGGCACAAAGATGGTGACCGTTCCCAACCTTTTGGGCAGAAACTACGCCACATTGCCCTCCTATCCTGGACTTACCATTACACTTAAAGAAGAGGTCTATGATGACTTTTATGAGCCCGGTATGATCGTCTCTCAAGAGACAGAGGCCAAGTCCTCTGTTCCTAAGGGTTCAACGATCTATGTCAATGTCAGTAAGGGCAGTGCGCCTAAGCACTACTATATGCGAGATGTTGTTGGTATGTATCAGGCCGAAGCACAGCAGGTGCTTACACAAATTGGTATCCGGCTTACCATTAAGATTGAAGAGGTTATTGACGAGACAGTCAAGGCCGGTAAGGTGATCAGCACAGTTCCTGAAAAAGACGCTGAGCTGCAGGATGGTCAGCAGATCGTTCTGCGGGTGGCAAAGGCAAAGACGGTTGAAATGCAACCGGTTCCCGGTGTTGTTGGCAAGCAAGTGGATATAGCGCTTACTCTTTTGAAAGTAAACAAATTTGAAAATATCGCAATTGAGTACGTTCCTGAAAGCACAAAGCCTGCCGGTCAGGTTATCAGTCAGTCTGTAAGCAAGGGAACGAACTGGGATATTTCCAAGGTTATAACCTTAAAGGTAGCAGGTATGGCGCCTGAGACCGAACCACCTACAGAGCCCGGCGGCGAGACTCTGCCGCCGGAGAATGGATAAGCGATGGCTATGATGAAAACCGGACGGATCGTCCGCTCGCTTAGCGGCTTTTATGATGTGATGACGGATTGTGGTCGCGTTACATGCAGGGCAAGAGGAAGCCTTCGTAAGGGCAGTGCGCTGCCGCTGACCGGTGATATGGTGGAAATTTCCGTAGAGGGCGGCAAGGGGATGGTGGAAAAGATCCTGCCCCGGAAAAACCGCTTTGTGCGGCCGGCGGTGGCCAATGTGGACGGCCTTGTGATCTTTGCCGCCAATGTTAACCCGGTGACCGAACCTTTCCTCATCGACCGGGTTGCGGCCATTGCCGGTGATCAGGATGTGCCGGTGTATATCTGTGTCAATAAGTGTGACCTTGACCCGGCGGTGGACTTGGTACGAATTTACCGCAACGCGGGCTTTCAGGTGCTGTGTACCAGCGCGGAGACCGGGGAGGGAATGGAGGAACTGCGGGCACTTCTGCAAGGCAAACTGATGGCCTTTACCGGAAATACCGGTGTGGGTAAAAGCAGCGTGCTCAATGCCCTTTGCCCTGAACTTCAGCTTGCGACCGGCGAGGTTTCCGAAAAGCTCGGTCGCGGCAGACATACCACCCGGCACGTGGAGCTTTTCTGCATCGGGGAGGATACCTTCGTTGCCGATACCCCCGGCTTTGCTTCCTTTGATACGGAGCAAATGGATGTGATCCTGAAGGAGAATTTGCAGTACGCATTCCCGGATTTTGCGCCCTATATCGGCAAATGCCAATTCAGCGACTGCTCCCACCGAAAAGAGCCGGGGTGTGCGGTTTTGCAGGCACTATCTGACGGGGAGATCGAGCAGACGCGGCACGACAGCTATCTCCGCTTGTACGAAAAGAGTAGCCAGATAAAGACTTGGGAGCTGTAAGAGGAGGATTGTAAAATGAAGCTATCTTCATTTGTCCACTTTGCGTCCTTTGGCGTAAAGACTATCCTGTTTCGGAAAAAAGAACCCATTCTTGGGACGATTATTGTGACAGACAAATGCAACCTGAAATGCAAGCACTGTTCCGTCAACAACATTACCGCCATCGTCCATCCTTACGATAAGGTTCGCAGCGAAATGCAGACCCTTTACGATATGGGTGTTCGTATTTTGTTTTTCTGCGGTGGTGAGACATTCCTTTGGCGAGATGGGGATAAAACCCTTCGGGATTTGGTGATCGAAGCCAAGCAGATGGGATTCTTGATCGTCAATGTAGTGACGAACGGTACGTTTCCCATTGACCTGCCGGAAGCGGATTTGATCCTTTTAAGCCTTGACGGAGATCGGGAGCATCATAATATTATCCGCGGCAATACCTACGATACGATTTTGCAGAATATCAGTCAGGCAACGGCTGACAATCTCTGCTTCTATATGGCCATCAATCAGATCAACAAGGACTGCGTGGAGCATGTTTGCCGACTTGCACGGGATACGAAAAACGTCCGTGCTGTCTCCTTTAATTTCCACACGCCTTACCCGGATACAAAGGAGCTGGCACTCACCAAGGAAGAAAAGGCGAAGTGCTGTGCGACCATCACGGATATGATGCAGGAAGGCTGTCCTGTATTTAACCTGAAGTCGGCATTTCCGTACTTGATTGAGAACCGTTTTCCTACGCCTTGTCACCAGTGCTTGGTCATTGAGGATGGGAAGATCAGTACTTGCGGCAGATGCGTGGATGTGCCGGGACTTTGCGAGCAATGCGGCTATTTCTTTGTTGCGGAATATACGCTTCTGTTTCGCGGAAACCTGAAGGTGGTTTTTGAGATGCTCGGAACCTACCTGAAATACATTTGAGGATAACGCTATGAGCGTGATTACAAACATAACAAGGGCCTGGCTGACTCGTTCGTTCAGGCCCTTTACCTTTACAAATGAATATGACCCAATTCTCTCCTATCAAGATTGCGAGAATTTAGGACTGTATATCCATATCCCCTTTTGCGAAAGTATCTGCAATTTCTGTCCGTATTGTAAAGTGCGCTATGATGAGACATTGTGTAATCGCTATATAGATGCCCTGCTTCAGGAGATCCATATGGTCGGCAGGCAGCAAAAGGGAAGAAAGACGGTTACAAGCCTCTACTTTGGCGGCGGTACCCCTGCCTTGGCAGCAGATAGGCTGAAAGAGATTATTGATACTTGCAAGGAATACTTTGAAATCACTGAGGGCATCGGCTTGGAGCTGCACCCGGATAATGTGACGGTGGAGACTCTGCAAAAGCTGAAATCTGCCGGCATCACGAAGATCAGCATCGGCATTCAGTCCTTTCTGAAAAAGTATCAATCTGTTTTAGGACGTAAGATGGTGGACCGCAAAGCTATGGCAGAAGCCTTGTCGGCCGTGCCTTTTGAGACGGTGTCGATGGACTTTATTTTTGCGCTGCCCGGGCAGACATATGAAGACCTAAAGGCGGATGTGGATGCTGCATTTACAAGTGGCGCGAACCATATTGCAATCTATCCTTTTATTGATTTTACCTTTACCAAAAGCACGGTTAAGGCGCTTCCTAAAAAGGAAAAGCGGGAACTTTTGGATGATATAACCCGCTATTGCTTGGAAAAGGGCTATACCCGCAGTTCTATCTGGACATTTTCCAGTGAGGAGCAGGCTGGTTATTCTTCGATGACACGGGATAATTTCCTGGGCTTCGGTTGCTCCGCAACGACCTTGCTGAAAGATCAGTTCAAGATCAATACTTTTTCTGTTGAGGAGTATTGCAAGCGAATCAATGATGGGAAGCTGCCGACCTCGCTGACCATCCGCTTTACCCGGCGGCAGAGGATGGTCTACTACTTGTTTTGGACGGCGTACAGCACGCGGGTGGATATGCAGGAGTTTGGAAAGTTCTTCGGTGTACCGCTGCGGAAAATGTATGGTTTTGAGCTGTGGCTTGCAAAGCTTCTCGGCTTTGTGACAGAAGAAAACGGCATTTATGAGATGACCCTTAAGGGCGCATTTTATTACCACTATTACGAGAATTTCTATACCCTGTCTTACATCGACAAAATGTGGGGAATTATGCGCAAGGAAGCCTTCCCGGAAGCGATTAAGCTATAAAAGCAGCCGTATGGCTGCTTTTTCTTTTCCTATTTAACTTTTGCACACAGCGGGCATGTGCGCATAAAATGTCCTATAAGCGATGTGCTTATTTTTAATATGATTTCGGAGGTAATCTAATGTCGGAGTATATTCAGGGGTGTATGCGCTGCGGGCCTGAGGATCTGCAAAACGCGCTGCCTATTCACACCCGGAAAATCACGGACAGCTGCCGGGATAAGGACTGTATCGAGGGCTTGCGGGTCTACCTGACAAGAAGCTCTCAGTCCATCTTAGAAACGGCCGCCGGAGCAAAGGTTCGCTGCGCTGACCTTGTGTATGCGGCTGTGGATGTGGAGCCGGTGGCATTTGACAGAAATCATTACTGTGTGGACGTTACATTTTATTACCGGGTCTTGGCGGATGCTACTATCGGTACTTGCCGCCCGGCAGCTCTCTACGGTCTTGCGGTATTCTCCAAGCGGGCAGTGCTCTGCGGTGAGGAGAGCAGAGCGCGTATCTTCAGCAGCAACGACGACAGAGGCGCGCCCCTGTGTCAGAATAACAATTATCCCACGGCAGTGGTGGAGGCGCTGGATCCTATGATCCTCAGCTCCCGGGTCAAAGAGCTGGGCGATTGCCAAAATCGGGAAAACACGGTCGTGCAGATCCCTGCCAATGTCCTGGAGCTCTTCGACGATGAGCTGGTGCTGGCGGGAGATCGCAGACGGCTCTATGTTTCCTTGGGGCAATTCTCTATCATACGTCTGGAACGGGATGTCCAGATCATTGTGCCGTTCCTTGACTATTCGATTCCCAGCAAGGATTGCTGTGATGCAATGGGGTGCGCTGAAGATCCTTGCGAGATGTTCAGCCGCATTCCGTTTCCGGCAGGGCAGTTTACGCCCAAGGGCTGTGATAACTGCGACGGCAAAGAACAAATAGGGGACAGCGGTGGCTGCAGCCACTGTTATACGACCACTGCTGATCTGTAAAAAGGTGCCGAAGGGGTTTCCCTTCGGCATTTTTATCGGATATTGAGAAGACGTTTGCGGGCAATGTTGATAGGGCCTTCGTTCATATGGTTGATCCAGGAAAGACTCATTCCGCAGCCGCGGGCGGCGCAAGTGTCCGGGTCGTCAGCCAGCGAGCAGCCGATCTCGGTTCGGGCCATAAAGTACAGATCCATACCCCAAAGCTGACTGCCGCCGCCGGTCAGGACGATGCCGTTACCGGCAATGTCACCAACTAATTCGGGCGAGGTCTCGTCCAAAACTGCAAGAACCTGATCCACGATCTGTCGGGCAAGACGGGTCAGCGGCTCGATCAGCTCGGTGGAGTTTAATTGAATTTCCCGGGGTGAGCCGGATTTGGCATCCCGGCCACGGACGTTCATTGTAACCACCTCGGGGCGCATACTGACAGAGCCAATCTGCATTTTCACTTCCTCGGCGGTTACCTTGCCGATCACAACACCGTATTTCCGCCGTACATAGCGGGCGATGGCGTCGTCAAAGGCATCGCCGCCAATGCCCACAGAGGCAGAGGTGGCTACGGCATTTTGAGTAAGTACGGCAATGTTGGTCGTACCGCCGCCAATGTCTACGACCAAATGGCCGGTATTGCCACTAAGGTCAAGGCCTGCGCCAAGGGCTGCGGCCAGCGGCTCTTCGATGAGATACACACGTCTTGCGCCGGCTTCAATGGCGGCATTGATGACGGTGCGCTCCTCAACCTCGGTCACACCGCTGGGTACCGTAATGACAACGCGGGGCTTGGGGCGGAAGATGGAAGACTTAGAGACCTTTTGGAACAGATCCTCCAGCATACGCACGGTCATTTCGTGGTCAGAGATCACACCGCCCTTTAACGGGTACATTGCCACGATATTGCCGGGGGTACGGCCAAGCATATTCCGGGCGGCAGAGCCTACCTGAACGATCTTTCCGGTGGCCTTGCTGACGGCCACCACGGAGGGCTCTTTTACTTTGATACCTTCTCCCTCTACATAGATGAGGACATTGGATGTACCTAAATCGATGGCTAAATCGTTGGAAAAGAACAGCATATAATCACCTACATTATTTCTTGTTATTCTTATTGGCCGATGCGATGGCGGCACAGTAGACCTTATCAGCACCGGCGGTCAAAAGTGTTTTTGCGCACTCTGATACAGTGGCGCCGGTGGTAATCACATCATCAATGAGCAATATGGTTTTGCCTGCAATGTCGGCATACGGCAAAGCCGCGTAAGCGCCGATCACGTTTGCCTTTCGCTGGGCTGGGTCTGCAAGACCGGACTGCGCCGGGTTGTGGCGTTTCTTTTTCAGAGTGGGGCAGGGGGGGACGTTCAGCTCCTTGGCAGTGGCTTTTGCGAGGATGGCTACCTGGTCGTAGCCACGGGACAGGCGTCTGCGGAAGCTGACCGGCACCCAAGTGATATAATCGTAGTCGATGTCCATCTGCATAATCCGCATAGCGAGAAAACGGCCATATGCATCTGCATAGCTCAGCGCACCGCGGAACTTGTAGCGGTGGATACTAAGTCTTGCATTATCTCTATAATACCACACCGCAGTCCATCCTGCAACAAAAGGAATATTATTTTTTCCAGAAGAAAAATCCGGCGCGTCTGTGCGGCAGGCGTGGCAAAGATCGGTTTCACCATCTTTTAAAAGGGTGCGGCAGAAAATGCACTTTCTGGGGAAGAATAGATCCAGCAGCATTAGATTCTCTCCTGAAGACGAAGTTTAAGGCCGGTGTAGCGGCGGGACGTATTTGCGTTTTGCACCATTGTGGAGATGGTTTCCTCCCGGCCAACAATGATGAGGATCTGCTTTGCCCGGGTGATGGCGGTGTAAAGCACACTGCGGCTAAGAAGATAGGGAGAGCTGTTAAAGGCAGAAAGAATGACAGCCGTATATTCACTGCCTTGACTTTTGTGGACAGTGATGGCATAAGCCGGTTCCAATTCATTTAGCTGCGAAAACTCGTAAATTACCTCCTTGCCGTCAAACACGATGCGCAGTTGCTCTGCGTAAGGGTCTATTTCCACAATTACGCCGATGTCACCGTTAAAAATACCGGTGCCCACCTGCGTGCCATCGGTAGTTTTCCAAAGGATGTCGTAATTGTTCCGTACCTGCATTACCCGGTCGCCCTCCCGGAAGGTATACTGCCCGAAGGCGCGCTCCCTCTTGTCCGGGGTTTGAGGATTTAAAATGGACTGGAGACGGATATTCAGATTAATCGTTCCTGCACCGCCTTTTTTGGCGGGTGAAAGGACCTGAATTTGCTCGGAGGGTATGCCCATATTTTGGGGTAGCCGGGTGGCGCAAAGGCCTAAGATCGTCTGTGCGGCTTCTTCTTCGCTTTTGACAGGCAGGAAAAAGAAATCTTTCTTCCGCTCCCGCAGATTGGGCATTTGCCCCTTATTGACTGCGTGGGCGTTCATAACGATCAGGCTTTCCTGTGCTTGCCGGAAAATCTCGGTGAGCATAACGCAGTCGATGGCGCGGCTGCGAAGAATATCCCGGAATGGGAAGCCCGGGCCGATGGGGGGAAGCTGATCCGGGTCGCCCACGAGAATAATTCTTGCATTTTTCGGAATGGCAGAGAGCAGTTTGTGGAACAGTAAAATATCCACCATAGACATTTCGTCGATGATGACTGCATCGGCTTTCAGGGGATTCTCTGCGTTCCGGTTAAAGCAGAGATTGCCGTTTTCCGGGTCAATTCCAACCTCCAAAAGGCGGTGGATGGTAGAAGCATTCTGTCCGGTGACCTCGGAAAGCCGTTTTGCAGCGCGGCCGGTAGGCGCTGCCAGTAGGCAAGTAAGACCTGTACGGCGAAACAGGGCGGCGATTGCATTGACAATGGTGGTTTTGCCGGTGCCAGGACCGCCGGAGATCACCAGGAGATTTGTACTGAGGGCACGCTTGATAGCGGCAACCTGATTTTCTGCGTAGGTGATGTTGTTTTCTGCTTCTAATTCCCGAATGAGAGCAGAAAGTCCGGAAGGCGCATCAGCAGGGGAGCGGGCGGCAGAGAGAAGCCGGGTCTTGCAGTCGATCTCAGCTTCGTACAGTTCGGGCAGGTAGCAGACCTTGATCCCGGCAACTGTGTCCTCTTTCAGCAGGTCTGCGGTAGAGAGATGATCGATGCTCTCTGCAATAATCGCGGCATCAAGGCACAAGAGCTGGGCGGTGGCAGGGATCAGCTTGTCCTTTGGCAGGAAGGTGTGTCCTGCGGTGGCGTTATATTGCAGCTCGAAGCGGATGCCTGCCTCTACGCGACGATGATCGTCTCCGGAGATGCCTAATTCGATGGCGAAATTATCCACAGCCGAGAAGGGGGCATTTAGTCCCTCCTCCAACAAAAGATAGGGGTTTTCATACAGCAAGTCCAAAATGCTGTCACCGTAACGCTTATAAGCGCGGACAGCCAATTCCGGTGGGAGCATATGCAGCGCGAAAAACTCCAAAATGTGCCGCACACCCACCTGCAGACGGTAGGCTTCGCCAATGGCGATGGCCTTGGCGTGGGAAATGCCGGAGATTTCTTCCAGTAATTCCGGAGAATTTTCCATAATGTTCAGGGTGTCTGCGCCAAAGCGGTTTACGATAGCGGCTGCAAGCTTGGGGCCGATACCCTTAATTGCCCGACCGGAAAGGTATGTGAGAATTTGCGCAGAGGTCTGGGGCAGAAGCCGCTCTAAAAACTCGGCCTCAAACTGACGGCCATAATTTGCGTGATTGCCCCACTTGCCGGTGACCATAAGCTGTTCACCCAAAAAGGGCAGGGGAACAGTGCCAACGACAGTAACTGTATGCCCATTATCACAGGATAAACGAAGAACACTGTAACCGTTATCGTAATTCTGATATAGGATACCGGAGATGGTGCCTTGCAGAATTTCTAAGTCGTTCATACTGTCCCTCCTTTGCTTTTTATATCATACAATAAAAGCGTGCAATTGAAAAGATAAAATGTGATAGAAAAGCAAAAAAATCTTGCATTGTATTGAAATCAATGTTATCATAAGGAAGATAAAATGGGAGGGAATGGAAATTATGAAAAATTTAAGCCTCCTTATATGGTTTTCCCAGTTGGGGATATCTGTTGCGCTGCCGCTTGTGGGTGCGGTCGGGCTTTCTGTTTGGCTCTACAACCGTTTTTCACTTGGCATTTGGATCATTCTGCTGGGCGTGGCTGTCGGCCTTTACGGTGCGATCGATGGCTTGCGGACAAGCCTCAAAGCAATGAAGCAGCTGGCAGAGCAGGACGTCAGCGATACGCAGAACAAAAGGAATGGATAATATGTTAGAATCCCGAAAAATTGTTATTCGAGAAACTTTATATATACTACTTGGCGTTTCGGTGCTGACCGGGCTTATGTACGGCATTTATTGCCTGTTAGGGCTTTTTGATCTGTCTGTGCTGCTGGGCGGCATTGTTGGTGCGCTTCTTGCCTGCGGAAACTTCTTTTTTATGGCGGTAGCCGCATCTATGGCGGCGGATAAGGCTGAGGAACAAAATGTTGCCGGAGGAACGCAGATCGTGCGGCTCTCTTACCCGGTTCGGCTTCTTGTGCTGGCAGGCGTGCTTCTCATTTGCGGCTTCAGCGGTTTCTTTGACCCCATTGCGCTGGTGCTGCCCCTTGCTTTCGTGCGGCCGGTACTGATGCTGAGTGCCTTTTTCAGAAAGGGGGATGGGAAGTAAATGGATAGTGTAAACGTCACCGGTGCGTATATTTATTTCCGTATTCCTATCTTCGGTGGCATTAATGTGACCCAAACGATGTTATCGCTACTTGTGGTAACTGTGCTTCTTTGTGTTGTGGGTTGCTATTTGGGCAAGAATTTGAAAAAACGACCCGGAAAGCTGCAGGTGCTGACGGAAAAGGGCGTGACCATCCTTTATAACTTAGTGTGCAGTACGATGGGCAAGCATAATGCCCGTTGGGTGCCCTATATCGGCACGATCTTCCTGTCATCCATTTGCGGAAGCCTGATCGGTATGACCGGCTTCCTTCGATCGGCTACGGCTGATCTCAGTGTCCCGCTGACTTGGGGCATTATGACCAGCATAATTATTTGGACGCAGTCCATTAAGGCAAGCGGTGTGAAAGGGTGGCTGAAGGGCTTTACAGAGCCCATTGCCGTGATGCTGCCGATGAACATTATTTCCGAGATCGCCCAGCCCTGCGCTATGGCATTCCGTCATTTCGGTAATGTGGCCGGTGGCGGTGTGATCAACAGCATTTTGTATACGGCATTGGGACTGCTGTCCACTGCGCTGATCGGTGTGCTGTCTGAGACCGTAGTCGTCCCGGTCGTTTTGCTCGTGCTGGCAGTTTTACTGCTGTTGCGGGGGATCAAAAAGGGAAAATTACTTTTTAAGATCTTTGGCATCGGTATGGGTGTTTTAAGCCTTGTGGGACTGCTGGAATATACAGGGCTTATGAAGAATATTCCCATATTCCAGTACGGTGTTCCCGCAGTACTATCTTTATATTTTGATTTGTTCTCCGGCTTTGTGCAGGCGTTCGTATTTAGTCTCCTAAGTATGGTCTATATTGCTGCTGCCTGCCCACCGCCCGTAACAGAAGAAACAAACAAAAACGCGTAAAAACAATAAATGGAGGAATTTATTATGGAATACAATGCTTATTTTCTGAAGGCCTGCTGTGCCATCGCTGCTGCGATCTGTATGGGTATCGGCTCTATCGGCCCCGCCATCGGTGAAGGTCACGCTGTCGGTAAGGCACTGGAGGGTATGGCACGCCAGCCGGAATCTGCCAACGATCTGCGTACGAATATGATCCTTGGCTGTGCGGTTACCGAGACTACCGGTATTTACGCACTGCTGATCTCTTTCCTGATCCTCTTTGCGGTCAACGTTTAATTAAACCCAAAGAAAGGAGCCGGGAAATGGGATTTGAAGATTTTTTGGGTGTCAATCCCTGGACGGCACTGTTCACACTGGCAAATACCGTTACGCTTTTTATCGTCCTGAAAAAGAGCTTATTTAAGCCGGTAATGAAGATGATCGAAGACCGGCAAAATGAGATCGATGCGATGTATCAAAAAGCAGACGATTCCAAGCGGCAGGCAGAAGCACTGCAGAAGCAGTATGAGGAGAAGTTCGCCGCGGCATCTCAGGAAGCGGAGCGGGTCGTCAAGGAAGCGGTTGTCCGCGGCCAAAACCGGGAGCTTGAGATCATCCGCCAGGCCAATGAAGAGGCATCTGCCATCCGTGAGAAGGCTTCTGCCGATATTGCACAGGAAAAAAAGAAGGCAGTTGCAGAGGCGAAAGGCGAGATCTCCGGTCTTGCGATGGAAATCGCGGAAAAGGTCATTGGAAAGGTATTGGATGGCGACGATCAAAAACGCCTTGTTGACGGCTTTATCAACCAGTTAGGGGATGTGCAGTGATGGGAAATGCGGTCATTTACGCGAAAAGTCTGTACAGCCTCGGTGCTGAGGAAAAGATTTCCGATGTGCTGCTAAAGGAAATAGAGTCCGTTCGGGATATTTTTAGGTCTGAGCCGGATTTTGTCAGGCTGCTTGCGCTGCCCAGTCTCTCCAAGGAGGAACGGACGCAGATGCTGGATACCTGCCTGCGCGGAAAGATACATCCTTACCTGCTGAATTTTCTGAAAATTCTTACGGAACACGGCCTTATCTGCCAGTTTCCACAGTGCTGCGATGCCTACCGCGAGATCTATAACGAGGATAACGGCATTTTGACTGCCAATGTGGTATCTGCTGTGGCGCTTACCGATGACCAGAAAACAGCGATCAAGGAAAAGCTGGACAAACGAACCGGGAAAAACGTGCAGCTTTGCTGCAAGGTAGACCCGGACTGTATCGGCGGTATTCGCGTGGACTATCAAGACCAGCGGATCGATGGCACCGTTGCCGGCCGGCTTGCCTCTATGACAAAGCAGCTGGATAACACCTCTTTTTGATGTAGAAAGCAGGAACTTTTGATATGGAACTGAAACCTGAAGAAATTACAAGGCTGATTCGCAGCCAAATCAAAAATTACGAAAATAAGTTGGAGGTCAGCCAAACCGGTACGGTGATTTTAGTTGGCGACGGCATTGCCAAGGCTTCCGGCCTTAACGAGTGTATGGCCGGTGAGCTGGTGGAGTTACCGAACGGCGCGTACGGTATGGCGCAGAAGTTGGAGGAGGAGACGGTATCTATCGTTATCCTCGGCAATGACAGCGGCATCAAAGAGGGCGACCTTGTAAAGCGTACCGGCCGTGTTGTGTCAGTGCCTGTTGGCGAGGGACTAATCGGCCGTGTTGTCAATGCCCTCGGTGAGCCAATTGACGGAAAGGGGCCAATCTCGGCATCTGATTACCGCCCAATCGAAGCTCCCGCACCGGGCATTATGGACAGAGAGCCTGTCAATGAGCCGCTCCAGACCGGTATCAAGGCCATCGACTCTATGATCCCCATCGGGAAGGGTCAGCGCGAGCTGATCATCGGTGACCGGCAGACCGGTAAGACCACCATTGCAACCGATACCATCCTGAACCAAAAGGGTAAGGATGTCATCTGCATCTATGTGGCTATCGGACAGAAGCGCTCTACCGTCGCGCAAATCGTGAATAACCTGACCC
>JAZSDE010000058.1:0-16287 GCA_045531015.1 Faecousia sp. | reverse complement strand
ATCGTTGACCCCCGCAAGGAGCGCAACGCCATCGCTGAGGCTAAGAAGCTGGGCATTCCGATCGTTGCGATCGTTGATACCAACTGCGATCCCGAAGAGATCGATTACGTGATCCCCGGCAACGATGACGCCATCCGCGCCATCCGTCTGATCGCTGCTGCTATGGCAAGCGGTGTGATTGAAGGCCGTCAGGGTGAGGACGCTACTGCTGCTGAGGCTACCGAGGCTGTAGAGGCTCCCGCTGCTGAGTAATTACACAGGAGGAAATTAAAATGGCATTTACTGCACTTGATGTTAAGAAGCTCCGTGAGATGACCAACGTCGGTATGATGGACTGCAAGGCTGCCCTTGCCGCCACCGACGGTGATATGGATAAGGCTGTTGACTGGCTCCGTGAAAAGGGTCTTGCCAAGGCTGCCAAGAAGGCTGACCGCATCGCTGCCGAAGGCGTTGCTTACGCAACCGTTGTTGACGGCGTAGGCGTTGTCATCGAGGTCAACTCCGAGACTGACTTTGCTGCTAAGACCGAGTCCTTCCTGGATCTGGTCAAGAATCTGGCTGTGGTTGTCGCTCAGCAGAACCCCGCTGATGTGGAAGCTCTGAAGGCTTGCACCTATCCTAACTCCAACCTGACCGTTACCGAGATCATGCAGGAGAAGGTTATGTCCATCGGCGAGAATATGCAGATCCGCCGCTTCGACCGCTTCGCTACCGGCACCTCCGTTGCTTACGTCCATATGGGCGGCACCCACGGTGTTCTGGTTAACTTAGAGGTTGAGGGCGATATCGACGCTACCGAGATCGGCAAGAACGTTGCTATGCAGATCGCTGCTATGAACGCTAAGTACTGGGATAAGACCCTTGTTCCTCAGGCTGAGATCGACAAGGAACTGTCCGTACAGCTGGCTCTGATGGAGAACGATCCCAAGATGGCTTCTAAGCCCGCTCAGGTCAAGGAGAAGATCGCTGCCGGTAAGATCAACGCCTTCTTTAAGGATATCTGCCTGTTGCAGCAGGATTTCGTCCGCTCCGACCTCTTCCAGGGCGACGTTGCCGGTTACATTGCCGACGCCGGCAAGAAGCTGGGCGGCAAGGTTACTTTCGTAAACGCCATTCACTATGTGAAGGGCGAGGGCATTGAGAAGAAGGAAGAGAACTTCGCTGCTGAAGTTGCTGCTCAGATCGCCGGTGCTAAGTAATTAAAACCCAATAAATTTCCGGGAGACCAAACGGTCTCCCGGTTTTTCTTTATGTAAATTGCAACAATCACTTTCTGCCGTAACAGTCTTCTCTGTATTGGTCGGAGGTAAAATATGCGTGAATTTGGCCCACGGCATCTCTTGTCAGTATTCCTTCTTTATAGGCTTCTTCAAATCCATAGCGCTTTCCTCCGAAAATCACAATTGGTGTTTCATTTGTAGGAAACACAAAAGCATACCCACCTACACTAATGTTGGTTATTACAGTCGCCTGTATGGCACTTACATTATAAATTACCATTGCGCCGTTATAAACACCAAAGCACATAGTTCGACCGCCCTCATCTATCCATGAAACATCCTTTCCCAGAACGCGACTAACCTCCAGCTTTTGCCCAAAAGAGAAAGGCTTGCCCGGCGCTAAATCATTTCCGGCACAGCCAGTAAGCAAGGCAGCGCACATTACCACCAGCAAAACGGTAGAAATCACTCTTTTTATGGACATATCGATACCTCCTATCATCATTTGTCCATTTACACTATACCGCGATTTTGGAGAAATGACAAGGTGCAAGAGAGAAATTCAGCATTTTGACCATCTCTTGTAGGGGTCGACTTCCGGACGACCCGAAATAAAATCGGCGCTTAAGGGCAGTAAAGCCTCCCCTGTGTAAGGGGAGGTGTCAGCCGAGCAGGCTGACGGAGGGGTTGTCTTGCACCCACAAAAACAATCCCTCAGTCAAAAATCAAAGATTTTTGCCAGCTCCCTTTACACAAGGGAGCCGTTTACGAAAACAGTTTATCAACCGAAGCAAAGGTGTAACCCATTTCTTTCCATTTGGTTAATAACTCATCTAAAATTTCTGCATTGGTCTTAGATGTGGAATGAAGCAAAATCACCGCGCCGTTGTGGATGCGGGGCAAAAGCTTAGAGAAGGCTTCCTCCCGTGTCGGCTGAGCATCGTTGTTCCAGTCCACATAGGCAAGACTCCAAAAGACCGTCTTATATCCCAATTCCTTGGCGTTTTTTAGATTTTCCAAGCTATAGACCCCCTGCGGTGGACGGTAGTATTTAGGAAGCTCCTTGCCGGTGATGTCGAAAAACAGCTTTTCCAGCTCCTGCAGTTCCTCCGCAAAGGCCGCTGGGTCGGAGATCTTCTCCATATTATAATGATGCATCGTATGGTTACCCACAATATGTCCCTCGTTTACCATCCGACGCACAAGGTCCGGGTTTCGCTCCATATAATTGCCCACAAGGAAAAAGGCAGCTTTGATATTATGTTTTTTTAATGTATCTAATATCTTTTCCGTACAGCCATTTTCATAGCCCGCATCAAAGGTCAGATAGACCGTTTTTTCACCTGTATTCCCCAAAAATGCGCTGTCGTATTTTTGGAGTTGACTGACATCGGCAGTCCCTTCCGGTGCCTGGCCCTCTGTGTGGAAACGAAGTCCCCAGTTCCCTGTTGGAACAGACTCCCCAAAAATTGTTGCCGTAATGCCGAAAATACAAAATACACCGATGGCAACCAGTGTCCATAGCTTTCTTTTCATTTTATCCCTCCTCGGGACAATCTATGGCCCTCCAGCCGAAAATATGCCTTTAACCTTCCCTTTCGGGGAAGGGGGACCACGAAGTGGTGGATGAGGCATAAAACCTCACCCGACCTCGCTTTGCTCGGCCACCCTCCCCAAAGGGGAGGGTTTTGGCAGCATCTTTCTTCTGCACCCATAATTTCCCATAAAAAACTGTTGCAATCGTTTTTTCCTTTTGCTAAAATATAGGAAGATTTTAATCAGGAGGTAACTATGTATGGGTTACATTGATGAAGTATTAGAGCTGGTCAATCAGCAAAACCCCGATCAGAAGGAATTCCAGCAGGCAGTTAAGGAAGTCCTTTCCTCTCTGCGTCCCGTGATCGAAAAGAACGAAGAGCGTTACCGTCGGGAAGCACTGCTGGAGAAAATGGTCAATCCCGAGCGGGTGATTATGTTCCGTGTACCTTGGCAGGATGATGCCGGCAATACCCACGTCAATACCGGCTACCGTATTCAGTTTAACGGCGCCATCGGCCCCTACAAGGGCGGTCTGCGCTTCCACCCCTCTGTGAATTTAAGCATTATGAAGTTTCTTGCTTTCGAGCAGTGCTTCAAAAACTCCCTCACCGGTCTGCCTATGGGCGGCGGCAAGGGCGGCTCTGACTTTGACCCCAAGGGCAAGTCCGACCGGGAAATTCTTCGCTTCTGCCAGAGCTTTATGACCGAGCTCGTTAAGTACATTGGACCCGACACCGACGTTCCCGCAGGTGACATTGGTGTTGGCGCACGGGAGATCGGCTATATGTACGGCCAGTACCGCCGCATCCGCGGCGCATACGAGGGCGGTGCGCTCACCGGCAAGGGTCTGACCTACGGCGGCTCTCTGGGTCGTAAGCAGGCAACGGGCTACGGTCTGCTGTACCTGACCCGCGAGCTGCTGAAGGCAAACAATATGGATATTGCCGGCAAAACTGTTACCGTTTCCGGCGCGGGCAACGTTGCCATTTATGCCATCGAAAAGGCCATTTCTATGGGTGCAAAGGTAGTCACCTGCTCCGACTCCACCGGCTGGATCTACGATCCCGAAGGCATCGATGTGGAGCTTCTGAAGGACGTTAAGGAAGTACGCCGGGCAAGACTGGACGCTTACGCTGCCGCTCGTCCCAGCGCACAGTATAAGGAAGGCCGTGGCGTTTGGTCCGTCAAGTGCGACATCGCGCTCCCCTGCGCTACCCAGAATGAGCTGCTGCTGGACGATGCCAAGATGCTGGTTGCTAACGGCTGCACCGCTGTCTGTGAGGGTGCAAATATGCCCACCACCTTGGAAGCTACCCACTATCTGCAGGAGAACGGCGTTCTCTTCTGCCCCGGCAAGGCTGCAAACGCCGGCGGTGTGGCTTGCTCCGGTCTGGAGATGAGTCAGAACTCCCAGCGTCTTAGCTGGAGTGTGGAAGAAGTGGACGAAAAGCTGCAGACCATTATGGTGAACATCTTCAAAAACCTCGACAAGGCTGCAAAGGACTACGGTATGGAGGGCAACTATGTTGCCGGTGCTAACATCGCAGGCTTTGAAAAGCTGGCAGAGGCTATGATTGCCCAGGCTTCTTTCTAAGCAGTCCCCCCAACACACAGGAACCGATATGAAATCTATCAAAACGATGCTCTTAGGCATTGCCGTCCTGATTCTCGCTTCCTTTGGCTACATCGCGTGGATAAACGGCGTGGGCGTAGGCGCAGTTACCTTTTTTGCAGGTTTGGTGATAGGCTTGCTCCTCTGCCTGCGGGGCTATTTTAGAAAAGATGAATAAAAAGAATCGGCACCCACAATCGGGTGCCGATTTTATATATGCGGGTTGTCGGTGGGAGCAAGCCCCCGCCCTACCCCTCACGTAGGCGGATGCAGACCACGGTGGCATCGTCGTCGCCTTGGTAGGTGCCGCAATCCAATAAGCAACGGGCAAGAAGCTCGTCCGGCGCACCGGCTTTTTCCCGGCAGATGCGAAATGCGCTCTCCTCACCCACGCCGTCACTAACCATAACCAGCCGCTGACCGCCCCGGAGACTGACCCGCTTGGCGGGCGGCTGCCAGCCGGAGGCAGAAAGGCCGGGCGGGGGCGTGGCTGTGCCTAATTTATCGGCTTTTCCGTCTGTAATGAGATAGGACGGCGCGGCGCCCCATTTGTATAAACTCACTGTTCCGGTGCCCAAATGAAGCTCTGCCATATCTACTGTCAGGATCCCGGCTCTGTCCCGGAGGGCGCAAATACTGTTAAGGCTTCCTAATGCGTGTTCAGCAGGATAGCCTGCCAGCAACAATTTGCGGAGCAATTCTCCACCTGTTTTCGCCTCCAATGCCGCCTCCGGGCCGGTGCCCATTCCGTCACAGAGGATCACATAGTATTTCCCCCCTGTGCCCAAAAACCGCAGACACCGATCACCGCTGCCGGATGCCGGGCGGTTACAATAGACCTTTGTTTCTGCCCGGTAATGGTCACGGATGCTGTCTGCCTTTTGGGTCAGCGTGTCGGACAGCTGCTGCAAATACCCGGACAAAAAGCCATACTGCTGGAGCACCGCCAAGCGGTATTCCCGCTGCCGCTCCCGGTCTGCCAGAATAGAGCGCAGCTGCTCCTGGCTGCGGTGAAGCTGGGCAAGAAACCGCCCGCTCTTTTTGCATACGATGGGCAGCTCCTCGCTGCTGTGGAGCGGTTTGTGGAGCAGCGCGCCGGGAAGCTGTGCAATGCGACGGTAGTCCTTGCAATTTTTCCGGTAGCTGCAGCCGTTGCAGGCGGTCTCTGCCGCCCGCTGTACTAATAAGTCCTCATCTACAGGCATTTCCGGAATTTCCGCGAGCAGCTGCCGTGTCTGTCCCATTACCCCGGCGGCCAATTCCAAACGCACCTGCGCAAGCCCAATGGCACCCCGACGGTGGCTCAGCGGTGCCTGACTGGGCAGATAAACACCACCCATTGCTCCGAAAAACAGTCCCGGAATAGGCGTAATATCCCAAACGCCACATATATACATCACCATACCGCATACGCACACCACCGTTGCGCCACCCAGCCAAAGGGGCTGCTTGGGCAAAAAGCGAATTAAGTAGGAAAGGCACAAAATCGCTGTCATCGGAAGAGGCGTAATGCCCGCCAAATCCAGCGCAAGCCCTGCCAGCGCTGCCGCCGGGAATGCGCCCCGAACCACCAACGCCCCGGCGGCGAGATAGCCAAGCCCTAAATAGGGTATGGGCAAGATCTGCGCCAGCGCCAGCACCCCGAAGCCGCAGGCAAACCAGTCGTACAACGGATTTCTCTCCCGCAGCACCCGGGAAAACAGGCCCCCGGTCACTCCGGCCAGCAGCACCCGCAAAATATAAATAACGACCGGTGGGGCGGCCTCACCGGAAAGCTGAAAAACCACGCCCAAAACCGCCACCGAAAAAGATGCCGCTAACGGCAGCAAAAGAGGGACCGCGCGGCTTACCCGTTTATCTCCCAAAACAGCCGTCAGCAGCAGTGCAACCGCACACCAAGCCACCGGCTGCAAAGCATCCCAAAACACCAAATAGCCGCAAATACTCCCCACAGCCGCAAGGAGGGATGACACCCCGCTGCAGCCGCAAATAAGACCAACGCACAGGGGCAAAAACTGCTGATTTAAACTGGCGGCACTAAGGCAAAAACCCGCCAAAAAGTATCCTGAACCGCCAAGAAGCGCATAGATCTGCGGGTGCGCTGAAAGCCGCTGCAAGAAGCGCTTCCCCTGCCCTGTAAATGTATCCATATGTACCACACCTTTCTCCTTAAGCCAAGGGGAATCAAGCACCGATGTTCGATCCCCCTCGGCTTATCCTACCACGGAAAAGGGAAATTTTTTGTCGTATGCAGAGAGTGCAGAAAGATTCTTGCATATCGCCGCGATCAGGTGTATAATAGCCAAAAAAGGAGGCGGCAATATGGGTTTGGAATATGAAAAGAAGTTCCGGGCAAGCGAGAATATCCTAAAAGAAATCGATGCAGCCCTCAAAGAACCGCCCTATGTTCTGCAAATGGAGACCGTCTATTACGATACCCCAAAGGGCGATCTCGGGAGACGCAAGATCACCCTGCGCCGCCGCTTGGAAAACGGCGTTTCCGTCTGCACCCTGAAGACCCCCACCGGTACTGCCGCCCGGGGCGAATTTCAGGTGGAATGTGCCAGTATCACCGCCGCCATTCCTACATTATGTAAACTCAGCAATCTGGAAGACCTGTCGTCTTTAACCGCGCAGGGTGTTGTACCGGTTTGCGGGGCGAAATTTACCCGGACAGCCCGGAAGGTCTCCTTTGGAGACAGCCTTTTGGAGGTTGCGCTGGATGCGGGCATTTTAATTGGCGGAGACAAAGAACTGCCCCTTTTTGAAATCGAGGTAGAGCTGCTTTCCGGAGAAACCCGGGATGCAGATATGTACGCCGGCTTGCTTGCCCGCAAATTTTCCTTGCAGGATGAGCATAAAAGCAAATTCCGCCGGGCATTAGACTTGGCGAGAGGAGAATAAATATGGCAATAAACGCGCTTTTTGAGCAATATGACCGGCTGTTTCTCTTTGACACAGAGACCACCGGCTTGGACTTTATGCGGGATGAGATCATCGAATTTGCCGCCATCGTGGTAGAATTAAAGGATGGCAGCCCGGTGGTTACCGAGGAATATGACGAACTGATCTCCCTGGCCCCCGGAAATACCATTCCGCCCAAAATCCAGCAGCTGACCGGTATTACCAACGAGGATGTGCAAGCAAGAGGTATTCCAAAAGCACAGCTTTGCAGCGACATTGCGCGAATGGTGTCCGGCAGGACACTGCTCCTTGCTTACAATGCACATTTTGACTTGAGTTTTCTTTTTTACTTGCTGCTGCGCAGCGGTGACCCCGCTATCCTCAAAGGCAAGGACAAATTGGATCTTCTCACCGTCTACAAGGATCGCCGGGATTTTCCCCATAAGCTGTGCAATGCCATAGAGTCCTACGGTCTTTCCGGCAAGGTAGTCAACTCCCATCGGGCAGTGGACGATGTGCTGGCGACCTTGGAGGTTATGAAGGAGATGGACGCGGAAAAGCCGGATCTTCTTCGTTATGTTAACCTTTTTGGCTATCATCCTACATACGGTCTTGGCAGTAAACCCATCGGCTCTGTGACCTACAAGCCCCAACCCACTCCCGCAAGACATCCTTTATATGAAAATCAGGAGGCATTATGGTAAACGAAAAAGCATACGCCCTCGGCACAAAACGTTCCTGCATCCGAGAGCTTTTTGAATACGGCAAAATGCGGGCCGCCATTGTAGGCGCGGACAAGGTCTATGATTACAGCTTAGGCAATCCCAGCATTCCCGCCCCGGCAGAGGTGGGTGAGACCATTGCCGCCCTTTTGCAGGACACCGATTCCCTCGCCCTTCACGGCTACACCTCCGCAGTAGGTGATCTTGCTACCCGGCAGGCTATCGCGGATGATCTGAACGCCCGCTATAGCGCCGGTGTTAATGCCGCTGATCTATTTATCACCTGCGGCGCGGCACCCGGTCTTTGCGCTGTTTTTGGCGCGCTGGCTGTTCCCGGCGGTGAGATTTTGGCGATTGCCCCCTACTTCCCCGAGTACCGTCCCTTTGTGGAAAGCGCAGGTCTTACTTTTAAAGCCGTTGCCCCCGATGTGCCGGACTTCCAGATTCGGCTGGATGCACTCTCCGATGCTATCACCGAGCGTACCCAAGCCATCATCGTAAATTCCCCCAATAACCCCGCCGGTACGGTCTACAGCCGTCAGACCCTGACTGCGCTTGGTGCATTGCTGACGGAAAAGAGCAAAGAATTTGGTCATCCCATCTATATTATCTCCGATGAGCCTTATCGGGAGCTTGCCTACGACGGTACGGAAGTCCCCTTTATCCCTACCATTTATAAAAACGCCATCGTTTGCTACTCCTACTCCAAGTCCCTGTCGCTCCCCGGTGAGCGGATCGGTTATGTCTATGTTCCTCAGCAGGCCGATGACGCAAAGGTGCTGCTCCCTGCGGTTGCCGGTGCTGCCCGGAGCATGGGGCATGTCTGCGCACCCTCCATGTGGCAGAAGCTGATCGCCCGCTGCACCCACCTGCGCCCCGATCTTGAAAGCTATAACATTAACCGCCGCACCCTGTATGAAGGTCTTGTAAAAGCCGGCTACCGGGTAGCAAAGCCCGATGGCGCGTTCTATCTTTTCGTGGAAGCCCCCGGCGGTGACGCCAAGGCCTTCTCTGAAAAGGCAAAGGAAAAGGATCTTTTGGTGGTTCCCGGTGACGATTTCGGCTGTCCCGGCTATTTCCGGCTGTGCTACTGCGTCAGCCTGCGGCAAATCACCGAAAGCCTTCCCCTCTTTGCAGAACTGATATAATAAAAGCAGGGCAAATGCCCTGCTTTTTTGCAGTTTTACTTATAAAAATATTGCATTTACGCATAATATATGCTATATTTTTTAGGTTAAAAGCTATTAAAGGAGAGAGGCAGGATATGGCATCTCAGGAAAATATTCGTAATATTGCCATCATCGCCCATGTTGACCACGGCAAGACCACCTTGGTGGACGAAATGCTGAAGCAGGGCGGTATTTATCGGGAAAATCAAGCCACCGTTACCCGTGTTATGGACTCCGGCGACTTGGAGCGGGAGCGCGGTATCACGATTCTCGCGAAGAACACCTCCGTTTATTATAAGGATACCAAGATCAACATCGTAGACACCCCCGGTCACGCGGACTTTGGCGGTGAGGTGGAGCGTATCCTCAAGATGGTAAACGGTGTCCTTTTGCTGGTTGACGCCGCCGAAGGTCCGATGCCCCAGACCCGTTTTGTTTTGCAAAAGGCTTTGGAGCTGGGTCATAAGGTCATCGTTGTGGTCAACAAGATCGACAAGCCCGATGCCCGTATCCACGAGGTAATGGACGAGGTTTTGGAGCTGCTGCTGGATCTGAACGCTACCGACGAGCAGTTTAACTCCCCCACCGTCTTCTGCTCCGGCAGACAGGGCACTGCTGCTTACGGCCCCGATGAAACCGGCGTCAATTTGGTACCGCTGTTTGAGACCATCGTCAATTATGTCCCCGCCCCCGCGGGCGATAAGAATGCCCCTCTGCAGCTTTTGGTCTCCTCCATCGATTATAACGACTACGTGGGCAGAATCGCCGTAGGTCGCGTGGAGCGGGGCACTATTAAAGTCGGTCAGGAAGTGGTGATTTCCGATTACCACGACAGCGACCTGAAGCAGAAAGGCAAGGTCGTCGCCCTCTATGAGTACAGCGGTCTGGAAAAGGCCGCCATTACCGAGGCTTCTGCAGGCGAGATCGTTGCGCTTTCCGGTATGGCAGATATTACCATTGGTCGCACCCTCTGCGCCCCGGATTGCATCGAGCCGCTGCCCTTTGTGAAAATTTCTGAGCCTACCATCGAAATGACCTTCGCGGTCAACGATTCTCCCTTTGCCGGCAAAGAAGGCAAGTTTGTCACCTCCCGGCAGCTCCGTGACCGACTGGAAAAGGAGCTATTAAAGGATGTTTCCCTTCGGGTCACCGAGCAGGGCAGCGATTCCTTTAATGTGGCAGGCCGCGGTGAAATGCACCTCTCCATTTTGATGGAGACTATGCGCCGGGAAGGCTTTGAGTTCTCCGTCTCCACGCCCCGCGTGCTTACCAAGGAAATTGACGGCAAAATTTGCGAACCTGTGGAAAGAATGGTTGCGGATGTGCCCGAGGAATGTATGGGCGCAGTCATCGAGAAAATGGGTCGCCGCAAGGGTGATCTCTTAAGTATGACCCCTATGGGCAACCGCTATCGCTTGGAGTTCTTAGTTCCCTCCCGCGGACTTTTTGGTTATCGGAACGAATTTTTGACCGACACCCGGGGTGAGGGCATTATGAGCAGCGTTCTGGAGTCCTATACACCTATGAAGGGCGAGATCGAGCGCCGCCTTACCGGCTCTCTCATTGCTTTCGAGACCGGTGAGGCCTGCTCTTACGGTCTGTTTAATGCCCAGGAGCGGGGTGCCCTGTTCATCGGTGCCGGCACACCGGTCTATGCCGGTATGGTGGTTGGTATTTGCAGCCGCAACGAGGATATGACCGTCAATGTTTGTAAGAAGAAGCAGCTGACCAATATGCGCGCCTCCGGCTCGGACGAGGCCCTGCGCCTGACAAGCCCCAAGATCTTCTCCTTGGAGCAGTGTTTGGAATTTTTGGCAGACGATGAGCTTTTGGAATGTACCCCCAAGAGCCTGCGTATCCGCAAGCGGGAGCTTGACCACGCGGTGCGTATGCGCCAGCTGATGAAAAAGCGAAATCAGGAATGATATTAAAAAGGAGAGCTGCGGCTCTCCTTTTTGCTTCCAGTAGGGGCGATTATCAATCGCCCGCGGGCGGATAATATCCGCCCCTACGATGTGTGTTTTCGAAGGTTTTTGCGGGGCGTCGTGGGCGCCGCCCCCTACAAACACACAACCAAAACCGGCATTTCCTTACTTTACATCATGCAGGCGGAAAAAGTTGTTGACTTGTAAGCATTTTTTGGTTATAATGGGTAGGCTGACGATTGTATCGTCGATTATTGTGCGTTGCTGCGGTCTTTTGACTGTTGAGCATATGTGATTATTAGGAGGTGTATCCGAATGAAGCGTACCTATCAGCCCAGCCGCCGCCACCGTTCCAAGGTTCACGGTTTTCGGCAGAGAATGGCTACTTCCAATGGCCGCAAGGTTCTTGCCCGCCGTCGTGCAAAGGGCCGTAAAGTCCTGTCTGCCTGAGTTCAGCTTTTGACGGTCTGAACCACAGCATTATAATCGCTCATTGCGAAAATGGGAGTCTGTGCGGGGCGAACCGGTATTCGCCCCGCCCCTTTTTTACGGGAGATTAGGCTTATGAAATTCTCCAGCGCACTGAAACTGAATCATATTTTCCGCCGTCTTTACGGCACGCCCGGAACCTCTAACCGTTTTTTGGCACTTTATGCCCGGAAGAACCGTCTTGACCAAAATCGCGTCGGCATCACTGTCAGCAAAAAGCTGGGCGGTGCTGTTGTCCGCAACCGGGTCCGCCGCCGTCTGCGGGAAATCTACCGTCTGAATGAAGACCGTTTTATCCCCGGCTATGACATTGTGGTGGTTGCCCGTTCCCGGGCTGTGGAGGCTTCCTTTGAAGAGCTTCGTGCCGCATACCTGACTGCTGCGGAAAAAGCCGGTATCCTTCATCCGGAGGCGCGGCAATGAAAAAGCTGCTGCTGAAACTTATTCAGTTTTATCGGAAAAACATTTCTCCCTATACACCCCCAAGCTGTCGGTTTACGCCCACCTGTTCTCAATACGCATACGAGGCTATCAACAAATATGGAGCCTTAAAAGGCGGGTTTTTGGCACTGAAACGGTTGCTTCGCTGCCATCCCTTCAGTAAGGCCGACCATTATGATCCCGTACCCTGAGGAGGAAAATAAATGTTTCTTGCATTCAACATTGCGGACATTGTCAACGTACCTTTCGGTTTCCTGCTGCGTATCCTCTACCAGCTTGTAGATAACTATGGCGTGGCGCTGATGCTCTTTACCCTGCTGGTAAAGTTAGTTTTGCTGCCGCTGTCTGCCAAGAGCAAAAAGGGTATGATGCAGACGTCCCGCCTGACCCCTTATGTACAAGCTCTGCGGAAAAAGTATGAAAATGATCCCCAGAAGCAGGCAGAGGCCATTCAGGCTCTCTATAAAGAGGAAAACTGCAGTCCCACCGGCGGCTGCCTTTGGAGCTTTGTTCCTCTGCTGATCCTGATTCCCCTGTACACCATTGTCCGTGAGCCCATCACCTATATCTTAGGTGAGAGCAAAGAGGTAACAAATCAAATTATCGAGGCCATTAAGGCCGTTGCCCCCGAGGGCACCTTTACCGCAGGCAATTCCTATTACGATCAGATGACCGCTGCTGCGCTCATCCCCCAGTATAAAGATACGCTTGCCAGCCTGAATCTCAGCGCACAGACCTTGGAAGGCGTTAAATTCGACTTCCTTGGCATTAACCTTGCTCGGATTCCCGACTTCAATATTTTTGCCTGGAAGGCCTTTACCTGGGCAAATATCGGCGCGTTTCTGCTGCCCGTCCTTTCTGCAGGCAGCCAGATGTTTACCAGCTGGCTCTCACGGAAGATGAATGACTCCGTCATCACCAACGAAAAGGGTCTGCAGGATGAGGAGACTGCAAAAGAGTCCGACGCCGCCAAAACCGGCAAGTATATGCTCTTTATGATGCCCATTATGACACTTATATTTGGCTTCTCTATGCCCGCCGCAATCAGCGTCTACTGGTTCGTACAGGGCATTGTCTCTACGGTCATCGATGTCATCCTCACCAAGATCTACCGCAAGGATTATGACGCGGAAGATCACGCCCGTCGGCTGAAGGCACTTCAGGAAGAGGCTGAGGAAGCAGAGAAAGAGCGCATCCGCGCCCAGCGCCGTGCCGCAAATCCTGACGGCATCACTGAAAACACCAGCAAAAAGAAAATGCAGCAGAAGGCACAAAAAGAAAAAGAAGCTGCCAAGGCTGCCGCTGCCCGGGAATATGCCATTCGCAAGGGCGAATATGTAGAGGAAGAGGACTGTGAACCCGATACCCTCTCCGGCATTCCCGACCGTCCCTTCTGCAAGGGTCGGGCATACGATCCCAACCGATACAGTGTGAATAACACGGAGGAATAAATGGAAAAGACGATCATTACCACCGGCAAGACCATTGATCTTGCCATTGAAGCCGCACTGCAGCAGCTTTCTCTGGATCGGGACAGTGTTTCCGTTCAGGTTCTGACGCAGGCAAAGCCCGGCTTTTTAGGCTTCGGTGCAACTCCCGCCCGGGTGCAGGTCACCTATGAGGCTCCGGATGTAGCCCCCGAAGCACCCAAGAGCGCGCTGACCTCCGCTTCCCGGAGTAAGCCCAAGCCCACTTATATCGCTCCCAAGCAGGAAGACCCCAAGCCTGTTGCCCCCAAGGCAGAAGCGCCTAAGGCAGAAAGAACTGCACCCAAGGCAGAGAAGCCCGCTCCCAAGAAGGAAGCGCCCAAGCCCAAGGTAGAAAAGACCTACACCCCCGCCGAAGCCGGCAGCACAGAGGAAAAGATTGAAACCTTCATTAAGGGTCTGCTGGAGCATATGGGCTCGCGTGCTGTTCCCCACGCCGTTAAGGCCGACAACGACACCTATAATGTTGACCTTGTAGGTGAGGATCTTGGCTTCCTGATCGGCCGCCGCGGTGATACCTTGGATGCTATCCAGCATCTTGCCAACTACTCCATTAACCGCGGCATCAGCGGCCACATCCGCATCAACGTAGATGCTGAGGAATACCGCCAGAAGCGGGAGGACTCTCTCCGCCGCTACGCGCAGAAGAAGGCACAGCAGGTGCTTAAAGCCCACCGCCGTACCACCCTGGAGCCTATGAACGCCTATGAGCGTCACCTGATCCACGCAGCATTGCAGGATGTGGATCGGATCACTACCTACTCTGTGGGCACCGAGCCCAATCGCCGTGTGGTCATCGAGTATGTTCGCTAAATAGTCAAAAGCCCAGCCGGGAATACCGGCTGGGCTTTTTATGTTTATGTATTTAGTCGCAGCAGGGGTCCTTCAGGGCGGGTTTTTCCGGCTTGGGTGCTTCAGGGGTATCGTCGCCGAGACCTGTGGTTTCGGTGAAGATGGTATTTTTCTTTACCATTTCCACTGTATCGGTGGGAATAATCAGCTTGGAGGCTGTGCCGTTTGCCATTTCTACAAGGGCCTCGTAGCGCTTGAGCTCAATGACCTCAGGGGTGGGGCAGGCTGCCATAATGGCGCGCAGACCGTCCGCCTCCGCCTGCTTCTGCAGCAGGACCGCCTTTGCTTCACCCTCTGCCCGGGCAACGCGGGCATCCCGTTCGCCCTCTGCAGCCAAAACCATTGCCTGCTTGTCACCCTCTGCCCGGGTGATCACCGCCTGCTTGTGGCCTTCTGCCTCCAGAAGGGTCTCTCGTCTTGCCCGTTCCGCCTTCATCTGCTTTTCCATAGATTCACGGATATCCGCAGATGGGGTGATGTTTCGGATCTCCACACGGGTGACACGAATGCCCCACTCGTCGGTAGCTCTGTCCAGATTTTCCGTCATCTTGGCATTGATAGAGTCTCGGGAGGTAAGAGATTCGTCCAGAGTAAGCTCGCCGACGATATTACGAAGGGTGGTGGTAGTCAGGTTTGCCAGTGCCTCCACGGGATTGGCTGCGCCGTAAGCGTAGAGCTTGGGATCAAAGGTCTTATGATAAACCACCGCGTCAATGGTCAGCGGTACATTATCGCTGGTGATCACAGACTGGGGCGGTGTATCGAGAACCTTTTCCTTTGTGGTTGCCCGGGCAACGACCCGATCAATTCCAAAAGGAAGAAGGAAATGAAGACCCGCTTCCCAAATTGCATGGAATTTACCAAGCCGCTCAATGACATAACTCTCGGTATGGGGCACTACCCGAATGCAAGAAATCGCAATTATCAATAAAACTGCCAATATCACAAACAGAACCCACATATACCTTTCTCCTTTTCATAAATATATTTATGTGCCTGCAAATTTATTTTACCTTATTACGACAAGCATGTCAATATTTTTCCCTTTCTCCCCAAAATGCCGGCTTGACTTTTTTTCTTTTTCTCTTTATACTTACACTAACTTTATAGGACAGTTCGTAACCATCCTGTCGGTAAATAAAACTAAGGAGCTTGGATGGGCGCTTTGCGCTCATTTTTCATTTATTATGCAAAAAACGAAGAATTTGACCCGCGGCGCGATTATTGCCGCCGCCTATGTAGTACTGACCTACCTGCAAAATTTTATCTTCCCCAATTCCACGTCCTTTGCCATTCAGTTCCGGGCATCGGAAGCCCTGTGCGTGCTATCCCTTTTTACCTCCACCGCCATTCCCGGCCTGTCCGTTGGCTGTCTGCTATATAATTTAAGCTATGCGATGGCACTGCCCTTAGATCCTATCGTGGGCACCCTTGCCACTGCATTGGCTACCGGAAGTATGTACCTGCTGCGAAATGTAAAGCTGAAAGAGCTTCCCCTCCTTGCTTTGCTGATGCCGGCACTCTTTAACGCAATTCTCGTTGGCTGGGAGTTGGCTTTATATATCGGCGGCGGTTTTTGGATCAACGCCCTGTATGTGGCCATTGGGGAAGCGGCTGTACTGCTGACACTCGGCACAGCATTATACTATGCCCTAAAGCCCCACATTTCCCTCCTAAACAAATAATCATAACCGCTGGTCGTCCCCCGATAGTATGCAAAGGCCCCCTCTGCCGAGGGGGGTGGATTTTGCGAGGCAAAAGACTGGGGGAGAGAATTTTTGCATTATTTCTCTCCCTCCGTCAAAAATCAAATAGATTTTTGCCACCTCCCTCATCAGAGGGAGGCAAGCCGCTGCGGCGGGATTGGGCATAGCTAAAGCTTTTTGGAACCACCGGCGTGCCGGTGGTATTCTTATACAAAAACGGC
>JAZSDE010000120.1:0-17513 GCA_045531015.1 Faecousia sp. | reverse complement strand
TGAGATATTCGAATCCCGACACCGCCAAAAATAAAAAGGGTGCCGAAGCACCCTTTTATTTTTGGTCGGAGTGTCGGGATTCGAACCCGAGGCCTCTTGGACCCGAACCAAGCGCGATACCAAACTTCGCCACACCCCGTTAGCTTTGCCATTATAATGAAATTATTGGGCTTTGTCAAGTCCTTGGCAAGTTTTATCTTCTATCTCCGTAATCTTACTGTGGAGGGGATGGTATGGCTTATAAAATCGACTATATTTCCGTTGGAAAACGGCAGTATTCCACAAACAGCAAGGTGACTGGATGGCTGCTTCCTTCGCTCACAGTTTTGACACTTCTTGCAGCACTTATTGCACTAACGGTCTATTACGGCAGTGCGGACTGGCTTCTGCCCGGTGATCCTGCTGTCACGAAGGCTGCGTTGAAAGAGCTGATTGAAAACCTGAAATCCGGCGAGCAATTCTCGGACGCAGTCACCGCCTTTTGTCGGGAGGTAATCCGCAGTGGCGCGTAAGGTAACGGTCAGTCCTTATTTCTACCTTTTCCTGCCGGCTGCCTTTTTGCTGTTACCATTACGGTGGATATTGGGGTGGTGTTTGGCGGTTTCTGTCCACGAAACAGGGCATTATTTGGCGCTACATATCTGCCGCATTCCCATTGAATCACTGGAAATTACTCCCTTTGGCATCCGTATGTACACAGGGAGTTTAACCAATAGGGAAGCGCTCCTTTGCGCCCTTGCCGGGCCTCTGTGCGGCTTGCTTGTCATAGCCCTCTCCCGCTTTTTGCCCTATACAGCCATTTGTGCCTTTGTACAGACGATTTTTAATCTCATACCCATATATCCGCTTGACGGCGGACGGGCACTCCGGGCAATGCTCTCAATACTTACAAGCAGGGAATCTACCGTTTATACCGTTGAAAACCTTATATTTCTTTTTATAATCGGGCTTGGTGTATACATTCTTTGGCATTTAGACTTAAATTTTGTTCCGTCGGTCTTGCTCATTGGAATAATTGCGCAGAAATTTCTTGCAAATAGGAGAAATAACGGCTACAATAGGGGAGAGAATGCTTATTGAGGTGTAGCTATGACCGAGAAATTGAGAAGACTTCTGCCGAAGGTGCAAAAGCCTGCCCGTTATACCGGCGGAGAATATAATGAGATCAAAAAAGACCCGGAAACCACCCGGGTCCGCGTTGCGTTCTGCTTCCCGGATACCTACGAGATCGGTATGTCAAATATCGGTATGCGGATTCTATACGGAATTATGAACAACATGGACGGTGTTTGGTGCGAGCGCGTGTTCCATCCATGGGGTGATATGGTGCAGGTGATGCGTGAAAACGACCTGCCCCTTTGGGCGCTGGAAAGCGGGGATGCGGTGCGGGATTTCGATATGCTCGCCTTTACCATCGGCTACGAGATGTCTTATACCAACATCCTCAATATGCTTCTCCTTGCCGGCGTACCGCTCCACAGCAACGAGCGCAAGAGTCTGCACAATATGGTCTTTGCGGGCGGTGTCTGCGCCTTTAACCCGGAGCCACTGGCGGACTTTATTGACTTTTTCTGCATCGGAGAGGGCGAGGATATTACGCCTGAGGTGGTGTCTCTTTACGACCGCGCCAAGTCAGAAAACTGGACAAAGGAAGCGTTTCTTTCGGAGGTCAGCAAGATACCCGGTGTCTATGTGCCGTCATTCTATACACCCGATTACAAGGAAGACGGTACATTGAAGGCGTTGATTCCTGTGCCCGGCGCGCCCAAGACCATCGTAAAGCGTATTGTGGTGGATTTAGACAATGCCTATTTCCCCACAAAGACCATCGTTGCATCCACCGAGATCGTCCACGACCGGGCAAATTTGGAGATTTTTCGGGGCTGTATCCGTGGCTGCCGCTTCTGTCAAGCCGGCTTTTCCTGCCGTCCGGTGCGGAAAAAGAGCGCAGAAACTTTATTAAAGCAGGCAAAGGAATTGCTCACCGATTCCGGGCATAATGAAATTACCATCTCCAGTCTTTCTACTTCCGATTACCGGGAGCTTCGGGAACTGACGGACGAACTGATCCCTTACTGTGAGGCAGGGAAAATTAACCTCTCTGTGCCCTCGCTGCGGGCTGACAATTTCTCCAAGGAGTTGACCGCCCGGCTGCAGACGCTCCGCAAGAGCAGTCTGACCTTTGCGCCGGAAGCAGGTACCCAGCGGCTGCGGGATGTGATCAATAAGAACCTTACGGAGGAAGAGATCCTCTCCTCCTGCGAAAACGCCTTCCGGGGCGGCTGGAGCAGCGTAAAGCTTTACTTTATGCTGGGGCTGCCCACCGAGACTGATGAGGATGTAAAAGGTATTGCAGAGCTTGTCCACAAGGTGATCCTCTGCTGGAAAGAAAACGCAACGCAGCGAAAAAAAGGTCTGCGTATCCACGTGGCAACAGCATACTTTGTGCCTAAGCCCCACACGCCCTTCCAGTGGGAAAAGCAAATTTCAACCGAAGAATATCTCCGACGCTGCCGCCTGCTGAAAAGCTATTTCTACAGCAAGTCCATCGAATATAATTACCACACCCCCGATATCAGCCGCCTGGAAGCCGTCACCGCCCGTGGCGACCGCCGAATTGGCCCGGTGCTGGAGGCTGCCACCAAAAACGGTGCAATGCTGGATGGCTGGGACGAGTATTTTAACCTGCAGGCGTGGACATCGGCTTTTGAAAGCTGCGGTGTTGACCCGGACTACTATACTGTCCGTGGTTTTGGGGAAGAGGAATTGCTTCCTTGGGAGCATATCAGTGTGGGTGTGACGAAAAGGTTCCTGCTTCGTGAGCGGAAGCGGGCCTATGCAGAGGAAATTACCCCAGACTGCCGCGCCGGCTGTACGGGCTGCGGTGCTGCTGCATTACTGCGGGAGGTAAAGTGCGATGCTTAGATTACTGTTTGAGAAAACCGGCAATGCGGTCTGGATCTCTCATCTGGATTTGATGCGCTTATTCCAAAGAGCCTTCCAGCGCGCCGGTCTGCCCCTTACCCATACCCAAGGCTATAATCCAAGACCGTCGGTGTCTATCGCGCAGCCTCTTTCTGTGGGCATTGAGAGCCGCTGTGAGCTGCTGGACTTTACGCTGGATACAGACGCAGTTGATATTGAAAGCCTGCCGCAGAGACTAAATGAGAAGCTCATACCAGGCATCCGTGTACGCAGCGCCTACGCAGACGGCCGGAAGCTGAAAGAACTTAGTCATATGGCGGTCACCGTAACACTTACCTATGACAAAGGTATCCCGGCAGGCGCGGAAGAAGCCATCCGCAAACTATTCGCAAAAGAGAGCGTTATCGTACCGAAAAAGGGCAAAAACGGCACGATAGATCAGGATATTATCCCTCTCATCCGCAGGATAAATGCAGCAGGGGAGGGCAACTGCGTTGTCCTAAATGCGATGATCTGCTGTCAGAATCCCACACTTAATCCAATGCAGTTTGCTGCCGCTGTGGCGCTTTATCTGCCAGATTTTTCGCCCGATGATGTCACCTGTAGGCGTGTAGAGGTATATGATAATAACGAAGTAGTCTTTAGATAAGGAGTGTATTATGGTGGAAGTCAATCCCAATTATATTTTGGAAGAATGTCCCATCTGCCGGGGAGCCGGTATGGTGGTCCACGAAGGCGGCTGGAACGTGCAGGTAGAATGTGCCGATTGCAGCGCCCACACAGTCTATGTGGAATACGAAAACGAGACCGAAAAGAAGGCCGCCGAGGAGAAGGTCGTGACCCTTTGGAATATCGGTAAGGTCATCAAATCCGACGTAGGCGAATAATTTTTAAAATTTCTTAAAATAATGCTTGCATTTTCTGATAAGGTGTGATATGATACCCAAGCTGTCAGGAACTGACAAGCAAAATCCGGGTGTGGCGAAGTTTGGTATCGCGCTTGAATGGGGTTCAAGAGGCCTCGAGTTCGAATCTCGACACTCGGACCAAAAAAGCAGAATGAGCATCAGCTCGTTCTGCTTTTTTCTTTTTCGTATGTCGAGATTCGAAGACCTCAAATGCAATATGCCGGTGGCGTATTGCTGATACCAGTGCAAACACTGGTATCTACCTTAATTTTCTTTTGCGGTTGCAAAAGAAAATGCAAACGAATCTCGACACTCGCGCCGCGATTATGACTTTATATTGACGCTAACATATAAGTTGTGATATAATCTAATTATAAATTCGAAAGGAGACCGAATTATGAAAAAATTACTTACAGCGATCCTCATCATCGCACTTTTATTATCCATCTGTGGCTGTTCCTTATTTTCTGATGCCTATGATTTTTCCTATGTCTCCGCAGACAGGTATAAGTCCGGCAATACCGAAATTGCAGAGGCATCCAATCTTACAAGAATCCATTTGTACTGGTATGCAGGCAATGTGACGATCAAAACCCACGATGAATCCTCCATATTAGTGGAGGAAACTACCACCGGCGTCACAGACGATGATCATAAGGTGCATTATCATTACGGTCCCTATGGAGATTCCGGTGACAGTGTTCTGTTCATTCAATTTGGCAAAAGCGGTGTCAGTGACTATGACGGTATGCAAAAGAATCTTACCCTGACCCTGCCTGCAAACAGTTACCAATATATAGGCATCACCTCCGACAGCGCCAATGTCAGCCTTGACCTTGACGATTATGAGAATATGCTGGAGGAGCTGACCATTACCTCCAACACCGGCGCAATCCGCACAAATCTTTCCAGCGCGGATGTTGTACATATTGCCGGCTATTCAGATGATAAGGGAGGGACTGAAAACCGGGTTTACGAGCTTCACGCCAAGGGAAAGATCTATAATCTCGGTATGAATTCCAGCTATGCAAAGGTAATCATTGATGTAAATGAAGTGGGTACCATGGAATCCGTAGGATCCGTCTTTGAGGAAACGCGGTTTACCGCCCAAAAGGCAGATGTTGTGAAGCTCTCCTGCACCAAAGGCGTTACTTATATCGACGTGGAGGAGTTTAATGGTATGGATTTGGAGATGCGGGAAAAGCCTGTGTATATTACTCTCCCTGCGGACTGCGAATTTACACTCAACAAGACAAAAGAAAAGGTCTACGACAGCGATAAGGAGCTTGTCAGCGATCTTATAGACATCGGCTTTGAAAATGCGGTTAAGGTCAGTGACACCAAGTATACGGTAGGAAGCGGCAAGAAGGCAATCAACATCACAACTTTCAATGAAATTCATATCGATCCTGCCGATATGCCGGAATAATGGAAAAATTCCCCGAAAAATTACAGAAAAAATGTAAAATTCTACTTGCATTTTCCAATAATCCGTGTTATTATATCTCGGTCTGAAAACAAGGTGAGTCCTCTGCGGTGCCGGCAACCATATCGCCGGGTGTATCACCGGAATGAACGCCTAATAATTAAGGAGGACAAAGATATGGATTTGGTAAAGACTCTGTCTAACCAGTATATGAAGGAAGAGTTGCCCGAAATGCGGGTCGGCGACACCGTTCGTGTACACGTAAAGATCAAGGAAGGCTCCCGTGAGCGTATCCAGGTGTGCGAAGGCACCATCATTGCCCGCATGCACGGCGGCATCGGTGGGACCATCACCGTTCGTCGTATCAGCTACGGCGTAGGCTGTGAGAAGGTCTTCCCCGTACACTCTCCCCGGATCGCCAGTATCGAGACTGTCCGCAAGGGCAAGGTTCGCCGCGCCAAGCTGTACTACCTGCGTGAGCGCTTCGGTAAGGCTGCTAAGGTCAAGGAGCAGGTCTAAGACAAAAAAGTATAAAAAAAGAGGGGCGACCCTCTTTTTTTATTTGCAAAAATGGTTTATAATAGATAAAATTACCTTGTTATGCTCAGAAAGGGGGCACCAAATATGGAGGATGACGAAAAGCTGCAGCCCGATACGGCGGAACCCGCGCCTGCAGAAGAAACGCCCAAGGCACCAAAATCGAAAAACAACGCCAAGAAGACTGTGCTGACTTACCTGCACGATTTTGTGTACCTGCTGGCTGTAGTGCTGCTGGTGTTTCTGCTGTGTCTTCGGGTCGTAGTGGTCTCCGGGCCGTCTATGAAAAATACGTTGGTGGATGGTGATTATCTGCTGCTCCTTAACGGTGTCTTTTTTAACGAATATAAGTATGGCGATGTGGTCGTTGCAAGTAAGGATGACTTCCGGGACGGTGAACCTATCGTCAAACGGGTGATCGCCACCGAGGGGCAGACTGTGGATATTGACTTTGCCGCCGGGACTGTGACTGTAGACGGTGTTGTGCTCAGTGAGCCTTATATCGGCACACCTACCAACTTATATGAGGGTATTGCGTTTCCGCTTGTGGTAGAACCCGGTCATATTTTTGTGATGGGCGACAACCGCAACGACTCCAAGGACAGCCGCTCGCCTGAAATCGGACAGATCGACTGTCGGGAAGTGCTTGGAAAAGCAATTTTTCTGCTGATACCCGGCGGGGAATACGGCCAGCGGGACTTTGGCAGAATTGGGGGGATCGACTGATGGAAATGGATAAAATGCACATTCAGTGGTATCCCGGTCATATGACTAAGACCCGGCGGCAGATCGAAGCAGATCTGAAGCTGGTGGATGCCATCTGCGAGATCGTGGACGCCCGAATCCCTATGTCCAGCCGCAACCCGGATATTGATGCAATTTGCGGCAATAAGCCCCGTATTATCATCCTGAACTGTATGGATTTGGCTGCCCCGGAGGCTACCAAAAGGTGGATGGCCTATTTCCGCAGTCAGGGTATGGCGGCGGTGGCTACCGACTGCAAGACCCGCCGCGGTATTGCAGACTTTCAGCCTGCGGTTCGTTCTGTCCTGAAAGAGAAGCTGGAGCGAAATGCCGCCCGGGGTATGAATAAGCCCCTGCGGGTTATGATCGTTGGTATCCCCAATGTAGGCAAATCCACCCTTATCAATCAGATCTCCGGTCGAAAGGGCGCAAAAGCGGAAAACCGCCCCGGTGTGACCCGAGGAAAGCAATGGGTCACTGTAGATAACGGCCTGCTGCTTCTGGATACCCCCGGTATTTTGTGGCCGAAATTTGAAGACCCGGAGGTGGGCATGATGCTTGCCTATACGGGCGCAGTGAAAGAGGACATTATCGACATTGAGGAACTGTCCTGCCGGCTGATGATGCTTCTTAGCACCTATTATCCCCAAACCCTTATCGACCGCTACGGCATCACTATCCCGGAAAACGCCACCGGCTACGAGCTTTTAGAGCTCGCCGGTAAGAAACGGGGCTTTTTGATGGCGCGCGGCGAGATCAACACCGAGCGGATGGCGCGGGTGCTGCTGGACGATTACCGCAGCGGTAAACTGGGCAGACTGACCTTCGAGCTTCCGGAGGGAAAATGATGGAAAAGAAAGATATGTGGCAGATCGAAAGAAGCCACTTTGAGAGGGGAATCACCTGCATTTGCGGCGTGGATGAGGCCGGTCGCGGCCCCCTTGCCGGCCCGGTCTGCGCGGCTGCGGTGATCTTGCCGCCGAATTTGGAGATCCCCGGCCTTGACGACAGTAAGAAGCTGACCGATAAGCGCAGACGGGAGCTGTTTCCGATTATCAAGGAGCAGGCCATCGCCTACGGCATCGCCTTTGCTACCCACGAAGAGATCGACGAGATCAACATTCTGCAGGCAACATATCTTACAATGGAGCGGGCGATAAGCAGCCTTTCTGTCCGTCCGGAGCTGGCACTCATTGACGGCAACCGGGCAAAGGACTTTGGCCTGCCCGTGCAGACTGTGGTAAAAGGGGACAGTCTCAGCGCCAGCATCGCGGCCGCTTCCATCCTTGCCAAGGTAACACGTGACGACCATATGGAGGAGATGGCAAAGACCTATCCCCAGTACGGTTTTGAGGTACATAAGGGCTACGGTACCAAGCTGCATTATGAGAAACTTTTGCAGTTTGGCCCCAGCCCAATTCACAGAATGACATTTTTGAAAAAGCTTTATGGGACGAAATAACTTAGTCGGCGCCTGGGGTGAGACAGTGGCCGCCGAATATCTGCGTAGTAAGAAATATAAGCTCCTTGCCGCCGGTTACCGCACCCGCTTTGGTGAGATCGACCTGATCGCAAGTAACCGCGAATACCTCATTTTTGTAGAAGTAAAACTGCGAAAGAGCGCCCAGTTTGCTGAGGCGCGGGAGTTTGTAGACTTTCATAAGCAGGCAAGGCTCCGCTCTACTGCAGAAATGTATTTATCCCGCTATGAAACCAAGCTGCAGCCCCGCTTCGATGTGATCGAAATCTACGCGCCCCAAGGGATCGAGACGAAGGATCCCCAAATCATCCATTTAGAAGGTGCTTTTGAATGAATTTTCCCGTGTTTGATTTACATTGTGACACCCTGAGCCGACTTCTCGGACGGAAGATGGAGAGCTTCGGCTCTCTACGAGACAATGACGGTCATATCAGCTTAAATCGGGCGCAAAAGCTCCCGGGCTATGCCCAATGCTTTGCTGTCTTTACCACGGATCTATGGAAAGACAAAAGTCCTGTTTCTCCTGTGCAGGCCTTTGAACGGCAGATCGTCCAGTTCCAGCGGGAGATGAACAATAACGCCGAAACCATCGCAATGGCATACAGCGCAGACGATGTGGAGCGGAATTTGGAAAAGGGCCTGATGTCCGGCATTTTGACCATCGAAGGGCCTGCAGGCTTCGACTTTGATCCTGCGCTCCTATCCGATCTTTCTCTTGTCGGTTTTCGGATGACCAGCCTTGGTTGGAATGAGAAGAATATCCTTACTGGCTCTAACGTCACAGGCGGCGGTCTGACAGATTTAGGCAGGAAATATGTAAAGGAAGCCCAAAGAAATAAAATGATCGTTGATGTGAGCCACATCAGCGATGAAGGCTTTTGGGGCATTATGGAGATCACCGAAAAGCCGGTGATCGCATCCCACTCCAACAGTCGTGCGGTACATAACCACAGCCGCAATTTAACTGACGAAATGTTCCTTGCCCTTTGTCAGACCGGCGGCCTTGCCGGTATCAATATGTATACCGAATTTTTGGGAGAAAAGGCGGATATCGAGACGGTTTGCAACCACATTTGCCACTTTTTGGAGCTGGATCCCTCCGGAAAACACATCGCCCTTGGCGGCGATTTAGATGGCTGCGAAAGCCTCCCTGCCGGTATTGGAGGAATTGACGACTATCCCGCTGTTGCTGCGACTCTGCAAAACCGCGGCCTTGACGATAATATGATCCAAAATATTTTCTGGAATAATGCATTGGGAGTGATGAAGGAATGCTGTACGTAAGTACAAGAAATCATTGTGATACCTACACAGCTGCAAGAACGCTGACGTTGGATACAGCCCAGGACGGCGGCCTTTTCGTGCCTTTTCAGATGCCTTCCTTATCGATCGATAAGTTGTATGGGATGTCCCACGCGGCGGCTATCGGCTATGTTTTGGGACTCTTTTTCCGCGTTCAGCTAACGGAGGACGATATTATCCAGTGTATCGGCAGCAGCGATTTTACTGTTAAAACTGCAGACAGGAAGGTGTGGGTTTCCCAGCTTTGGAATACAGCCCACCGCAGCTTCCAGCAGATCGAGTACGGCATTTACCGAAAGCTCTGCCGGGATGTTGCGCCCTGCGATCACACAACGGCCTGGCCGAAAATTGCCATTCGTATTGCTGTGCTCTGCGCGCTATGTGCTGAGCTTGCAGGAAAAGATACTTTGGAAGTAGCAGTTAATGCCGGGGACTTTACTGACCCTATTGCTGCCTACTATTGCCGCCAAACGGGACTTCCCATCGGCAAGATTATTTGCAGCACCAATGAAAACGGCGGCCTTTGGGAACTCTTTACCTACGGTCAGGCAAGCTGCGGCGCATCGGTGCGAAGGACCTCTTTGCCGGAACTGGACTTGACATTGCCACCGCAGTTTGAAGGACTTCTCTTCGGCTTGAATGGACAGTCTGAGGCGACCCGTTTTGCCGCGTGTATGGAGCAGGGGAGTATGTATAAAATTGCATCTACTGAGCAGCTATCGGAGGGCTTTGCGGTCTCTGTGGTCAGTACCCAGCGGGTAAATTCCGTTATTCATAAGGTCTACAGCACCAATGGCTGTATTTTGGATACCTATAGCGCGCTGACCTTTGGCGGATTGCAGGATTACCGCGCCACCTCCGGAGAAATTCGCCCCACACTCATCCTGTCGACTTACTCGCCAGTGATTCACAAGGATGCTGTCGCACAGGCATTGGGCATTCCCGTGCGTAAGCTCTCTGAGATGTTTTGAGGTATAGGTATGGCACTGTATGCAATCGGTGACCTGCACCTCTGTTTGGGCGCGGAAAAGCCTATGGATGTATTTGGCGGCGCGTGGGTCGGTTATATGGATAAGCTGCGCACGGGTCTTTCCGGGATAACCCCGGACGACACCACCGTGCTTTTGGGTGACCTTTCTTGGGCGTTATCCCTCGACGGCGCAACGGCTGACTTTGCCTTTATCAATGAAATCCCCGGTAAAAAGATCATTCTGAAGGGAAACCACGATTACTGGTGGAGTACAGCAAAGAAATTCGGGGAATTTTGCGAGAAAAACGGCTTTTCCAATATGCACATCCTCAATAATAACCACTTTGCATATGAGAATATTGCCATTTGCGGCACCCGCGGCTGGTTTTACGAAGAGTACCGCAGCGGAAAAGAAGACGAAAAGGTATTCCTGCGGGAGCTGATCCGTTTGGAAACATCCCTAAAATCGGCAGGGGAGCAGGAAAAGGTGGTTTTCCTCCACTATCCGCCCCTTTATAAGGGCTATCGTTGCAATGAAATTATGGAGCTTCTCCATAAGTACGGCGTCCGCAGATGCTTCTACGGCCATTTACATGGCGCAAGCCACGGCCTCGCTATGGAGGGGCTTTGGGAGGACATCGAATTCCGCCTTGTGGCGGCAGATCGGGTAAATTTCAGTCCCGTAAAAGTAATTTGATAAAATTTTAGAAAAATAGTGGACAATTGCTATATTTTCTGCTAAAATAACCAAGTTTGAAAAAAAGAACACAAAAGGCTCGAAAGGCCTACATTGGAGGACGATTATGAACATCAAGAGTACTGAAAGAAACGGCAATCTGACCACCATCGTTGTGGAGATCGACAAGGAACTGATGGAAAGCGGTGTCAACAAGGCATACCTGAAGGCTCGCAAGAATATTCAGCTCCCCGGCTGGCGCAAGGGCAAGGCTCCCCGCAAGCTGATAGAGTCCATCTACGGCGCTTATGTCTTCTACGAAGACGGCATTGAGGAGATTTTCCCCGAGATCTATAAGGCAGCTGTCATCGATCAAGAGATCAAGGCTGTTGGCCGTCCCAGCCTGACCAATATGGACATCAGCGATGAGGGCATCGTAACGCTCACCATCACCACCGACGTATACCCTGAGGTCACCTTGGGCGACTACAAGGGTCTGGAGGTCGAGAAGGCTGAGGCTGCTGTTTCCGATGAGCAGGTACAGGCGGAACTTGACCGTATGGCACAGAACGTGGCTTCCACAGAGACCGTTGAGCGGGCTGCCGAGATGGGCGACACCGCCAACATTGATTTCGAGGGCTTCGATAACGGTGTGGCTTTCGACGGCGGCAAGGGCGAGAACTTTGATTTGAAGCTGGGCTCTAATTCTTTCGTTCCCGGTTTTGAGGAGCAGGTGGTTGGTATGTCCGCAGGCGAGGAGAAGGATATCGACATCACTTTCCCCGAGGATTACCACAAGGAGCTGGCCGGTAAGGCAGTTGTATTCCACGTGAAGTGCAACAAGGTCACCGTAACCAATACCCCCGCTTTGGACGATGAGTTTGCTAAGGACGTTTCCGAGTTCGAGACCCTGGAGGAGCTGAAAAGCGACATCCGTGCTAAGGCTCTGGAGAATGCCCAGAAGCAGATCGACAATGCTTTCGAGCAGGGTTGCGTAGAAAAGGCTGCTGAGAATACCACCGTCGAGCTGCCCGCAGGTCTCATCGAGGCTGAGCTGGACAATCAGATGGAGCGCTTTGCCTATCAGCTGCAGATGAGCGGCTACTCCATGGAGGCTTATGCCAAGATGATGGGCGGCGACGTTTCTACTATGCGCAATGCTTTCCGTCCCGCTGCTGAGAAGCAGGCAAAGATCAACGTAACTTTGACCAAGATCATTGAGGTTGAGGGCATCACTGTTTCCGACGAGGAGATCGAAAATGAGATCGCAAAGTTAGCTGAGCAGTACAGCCTGGAGGCCGATAAGGTCAAGGAAATGGTTCCCGCTGAGGAGCTGAAGGCCAACATCGAAAACCGCAAGGCTGTTAAGGTCATTGTTGACGCTGCCAAGGCAGTTGCTCCCAAGACTGAATAATTTAGGAATAATTTCCCAAAGATTCGGTTAGAATGTTTCAAATCCCTGAAAGGAGTGCTTCTATGAGCTTAGTACCTTATGTAGTAGAGCAGACCAGCCGCGGCGAACGCAGCTATGACATTTTTTCCCGTCTGCTCAACGACCGCATTATTTTCCTCTCCGAGGAAGTCAACGACACCACTGCCAGCCTGATCGTGGCTCAGCTTCTCTATTTGGAGGCTCAGGATCCCGATAAGGACATTCAGTTCTATATCAACAGCCCAGGTGGCAGTGTGACCGCAGGTATGGCCATCTATGATACGATGCAGTACATTAAGTGCGATGTGGCTACCATTTGTGTCGGTATGGCGGCTTCTATGGGCGCATTCCTTCTTTCTGCAGGCACCAAAGGTAAGCGGATGGCACTGCCAAATGCAGAAATTATGATCCACCAGCCCTCTGCGGGCACTCAGGGTCAGATCACCGATATGGCCATCCATCTGCGCCGCTTGGAGACCATCAAAGAGCGGCTCAATCGGATCCTTGCGGATAATACCGGCAAGTCCGTGGAGGTCATTACCGATGCTTGCGAGCGGGATAATTTTATGACGAGCCAGGAGGCTCTGGAATTCGGTCTTATCGACCGTGTTCTTGACAGACACTAACTTTAGCGAAAGGCGGTAGCAGTTATGGCAAAAACAGAGGAAAAGCAGGTCTGCTGTTCCTTCTGCGGCAAGGGCGAAGCCCGCACCCAGCTGATCGCTGGCCCCAATGTCTATATTTGCAGTGACTGCGTGCAGGCCTGCGCCCAGCTTCTGAAAGACGAACTGGAAGTCAGCGATGCACCGGAGGTTTTGCCCACCCCGGCGGAAATGAAGGCGTATATGGACAGCTATATCATCGGTCAGGATGATGCAAAAATCGCCCTGTCCGTAGCAGTGTATAACCACTATAAACGCATCTTCCTGGCGCGCGATTCCGATGTGGAGCTGCAAAAGAGCAATATCCTGCTCATCGGCCCCACTGGCTCCGGTAAGACCCTCTTTGCCCAAACGCTGGCAAAATTCTTGGATGTTCCTTTTGCCATCGCGGATGCAACGACTTTAACAGAAGCCGGTTATGTAGGCGATGATGTGGAGAACATCCTTGTGCGGCTGTTGCAGGCTGCGGATTTTGACTTGGAGCGGGCAGAGCGGGGCATTATATACATCGATGAGATGGATAAGATCGCCCGAAAGAGCGAAAATACCTCTATTACGAGAGACGTTTCCGGTGAGGGTGTACAGCAGGCGTTGCTGAAAATACTGGAGGGCACGGTTGCCAACGTTCCGCCTCAGGGTGGTCGGAAGCACCCCCAACAGGAGACCATCCCGGTCAATACCGCGAATATCCTCTTTATTTGCGGCGGTGCATTTGACGGCTTGGATAAGATCATCGAAGCCCGCACTGACAAGTCTGCTATCGGCTTTGACGCGCCGGTGGAGAGCAAGAAAAAGAGAAACCTCGGTAACATTCTTGCAAAGGTGCAGCCCCACGACCTGCTGAAATTCGGCATCATCCCTGAACTTGTTGGCCGTATGCCGGTCATTACCTGCCTGCAGGATCTGAAGAAAGAGGACCTTGTCCGCATTCTCACTGAGCCGAAGAACGCCCTTACCCGGCAGTACGGGAAGCTCCTGGAAATGGACAATGTGGCGTTCGAAATGACGGACGATGCGCTAAATGCAGTGGCTGAAAAGGCCATTGCCCGGCAGATCGGCGCAAGAGGTCTGCGCGCTGTGATGGAAGAGACGATGCTTCGCATTATGTTTGAAATTCCCTCCGATCTTACCATTCAGAAGGTTCGGATCACTGCTGACTGCGTTAACGGCGGTGCTCCGGAGATCATTCGGGATGCAAACAATCCCAGACAGAAGCCGGGCGTAAAATAACACATAAGAGGGGGTAGGTTATCTGCCCCCTTTTCCGCAATAGAAAAGAGGTGTAATTATGCACGATTCGTTTATTTCCGGCAGCATGCCGGTACTGGCTCTTCGGGGACTTGTGGTTTTTCCGGAGCAGACACTCCACTTTGACATTGGACGTGTTAAGTCTGCTCTGGCACTGGAAGAGGCTATGCGGCACAATCAGCTGCTTCTTCTTGTGCCACAAAAGAGTATTGTGGACGATGATCCCGGTTTTGGCGGTCTCTATCCCGTAGGTACGGTTGTGCACGTCAAGCAAATTCTCAAATCTCAGGACAATAACATCCGCGTTTTGGTCACCGGCATCTGCCGCGCGCGGATCACAAATATACTGCAAAGCGATCCCTTTATGTCTGCCACAGTCGAGCGGGCAGAGGATGTAAAGACCGCAGAAAATCTACACACACGAGCCCTTCGCCGGGAGGCAAAGGGCGCATATGGTGCTTATATGGAGCTTGCCGAACGGCCTGCCCAGACTGTGCAGCTTCGCATGATCGCTTCCGAGGATACAGGCTTTATCGCCGATACCATTGCCCAAAATTCCGGCATCGACTATCCCGATAAGGCAAAACTGCTGTGTCAGTTTAACCCTGTGAAGCGGCTGGAGAACGCCCTGCGGCTTTTGCAGCAGGAAATGCAGATGCTCCAGTTAGAGAGCGAAATTCAGGAAAAGACCCGGGCGTATCTTGATCAGGAGCAGCGGGACTATTATCTGCGGGAGCAGATGAAGGTCATCAGGGAAGAGCTGGGTGAGGGTGACGATGCGGAGGAATTTGACGAATATACCCGTAGCATTCTTGCTCTCGGTTTAGAAAAGGAATCGGAAGAAAAACTTCTTAAGGACGTTTCACGGCTTAAAAAGCAACATTTCGGCTCTGCGGAAGCTTCAGTGCTGCGTAATTACCTTGATACCGTGCTGGAGCTTCCCTGGCACGTAAAGAGTAAGGAGCGGGTGCAGGTTGATGCCGCCCGGAAGATCCTTGAAAAGGAGCATTACGGCCTTGAGAAGGTCAAAGAGCGCATCTTGGAGACCATTGCTGTTCGGCAGGTTGCTCCCGAAATGCCGCCGCAGATCCTTTGTCTTGTTGGCCCTCCCGGCGTGGGTAAAACCTCTATCGCATATTCCATTGCTCACTGCCTGAACCGAAAGCTCGCCCGGATTTCCCTCGGCGGCGTTCGGGACGAGGCGGACATTCGGGGTCATAGAAAGACTTATGTGGGCGCAATGCCCGGCCGTATCATCTCCGGTATCATTCAATCCGGCAGTATGAACCCGGTGCTGCTCCTTGACGAGATCGACAAGATGGGCGCAGATCATCGGGGCGACCCTGCTGCAGCACTGCTGGAAGTACTGGACGGGGAGCAGAACAAGGCCTACCGAGATCATTTCCTGGAGATCCCTGTGGATCTGCAGGATGTAATGTTCATCACCACCGCCAATACCCTCGATACCATCCCCAGACCGCTCCTTGACCGTATGGAGATCATCCAGCTTTCCTCCTATACCGATGAAGAAAAGCTGATGATCGCGAAGAATCACCTGATCCCCAAGCAACTGAAAAAGCACGGCCTTAGCCGCAGTCAGCTGCGCTTTGCCGATGACGGCATCCGGGAGATCATCACCTGCTACACCAAGGAGTCCGGTGTTCGGAATTTGGAGCGCGCAATTACCGAGATCTGCCGTAAGACAGCCATGCAGATCACAGCTTCCCAGGAAAATGTCCGCAATGTGGTGCGCGGCAGCAATGTAGAAAGCCTACTTGGCATCCGCAAGTATCTGCCCGACCGCATCCCCGCAAAAGATCAGGTTGGCCTTGTGACAGGTCTTGCCTGGACGTCTGTAGGCGGTGAGACCCTTACGGTGGAAGTCAATGTGATGGACGGCAGTGGCAAATTAGAGCTGACCGGCAACCTTGGCGATGTAATGAAGGAATCCGCCCACGCAGCCCTGAGCTATATCCGAGCCAACGCAGGGAAATTGGGCGTTTCCGCCGATTTCTATAAGACAAAGGACATTCATGTCCATTTCCCTGAGGGCGCGGTACCCAAGGATGGCCCCTCTGCCGGTATTGCGGTCTGCACCGCAATGGTCTCTGCACTGACAGGTGTGACTGTCCGCTCCGATGTGGCAATGACCGGCGAAATTTCCATCCGTGGCCGTGTTCTGCCCATTGGCGGCCTGAAGGAGAAGACAATGGCTGCCCACCGGCAGGGTGTCCGTACCGTCATCATTCCCAAGGATAACGAGCGAGATCTTCAGGAGATCGACCAGACAGTCCGTTCTGCCCTTAATTTTGTGACCGCAGAAGCTATTGAGACAGTTTTGGAGACCGCCCTCAACCGCAAGACGACCTTGACAGCTGCAATGCTCCCGGAGCTTCCCGGGGAAGCCAAGAAAAATGCCCCTAAGCCCGGCATCCGTCAATGAGGTGGCCTATGAACTTTCACAATGTAGAATTTCTCGTATCCGCGGCAAATCCCGGCGGCTTTCCTAAGGAAAGACTGCCGGAGATCGCCTTTGCAGGCAAGTCAAATGTAGGGAAGTCCTCGGTCATTAACCGTCTGCTGATGCGGAAAAACTTTGCGCGGGTAGGGGATAAGCCGGGAAAAACCATCCACGTCAACTATTTTGTACTGGATAGAAAGTGCTATCTTGTTGACCTGCCCGGCTACGGCTTTGCCCAGGTCTCCCAAAAGGAAAAGGAACGTTGGGGGAAGCTGATGGAGGACTATTTTGCCTCCGGTCGGATCGATCTGGGCGTGCTGATCGTAGATGCCCGTCACGCGCCTACCAACAATGACATTACAATGGCAAGCTGGTTTATAGATAGCGGATGTCCCTTTGTAGTAGTGGCAAATAAGTTAGATAAGCTAAAAAAAAGTGAGATCGAGCCCAACCTGCAGACAATCCGCGAGGATTTGGAGCTGCCTGAAGGCTGTCCCATCATTCCTTTTTCTGCGGAAAAAGGAACCGGCCGGGATGATCTTGTGGCGAAAATCTTAGAAACTGTAAGGTAAAAGAACAGACACCGGCTGGCCGGTGTCTGTTTGCGTTGGTTGTACCAAAGACAACCCCCGGCTATGCCGGGGGAAAAATAATAGCTTATAGCGAGGAGTAAAGTAGACAAGAAAAAAACTCCCCATTATAGTAGAAGTGGTTTGCCGACCACACAACTATCATAATGAGG
>JAZSDE010000038.1:0-21954 GCA_045531015.1 Faecousia sp. | reverse complement strand
TGCCCTTGTAGCTCATGATGGTGCAGGTGTCGTTCTCCTTGACGAAACGGAAGCCGTCATCCAGAACAGACTTGTCGATAGGCTCCAGCTCGTAGGTCTCGGGGTTCATAAAGTAGTACAGATCGCCGTCATTGTAGGAATTCTCCATCTTCTTTCTCTCAATGAAAGCGGTGGGGAACTTTGCGGAAGGGTTCAGAGAAGTTTCGGTCACGCCGCCGGTGATGACGTTTCTCATCTTGACGCGAACGAAAGCGGCACCCTTACCGGGCTTCACGTGCTGGAACTCGATGACCTGAACGACCTTGCCGTCCATCTCGAAGGTTACACCGTTGCGAATATCGCCTGCAGAAATCATAATTTTATCCTCCTAAAACGCTCCCCGTAAAAAGGGGGCTAAATGTGTACATAGCTCGACTGATATATTCTAACCGACAAACTGACATTTTGCAAGAGGAAAATGCAAATTTTTATACAATAATTAAATTTTTCGGGCTATTGGTAATATCCTCATAGCCATTTTCCTTGAAAATCAGCACATCCTCGATACGAACGCCGAATTTTCCGGGCAGATAGATGCCGGGTTCTGCAGAGGCAATCATATTTTCTTCCATGACTGTCTCACCGGAGGGGCTTACACCGGGGGCTTCGTGGACTTCCATACCGAGGCAGTGACCGTAGCCGTGTCCGAAGAACTTGCCGTAGCCGGCATCGGCGATCACCTTACGGGCTGCGCCGTCGATCTCCTTGCCCAGTAGGCCTGCCTTTGTTGCCGCAATACCGGCCTTTTGCGCCTCGAGAACCGTATTATATACTTTCTCCATTTCCTCAGTAGCATAGCCAACCGCCACAGTACGGGTCATATCCGCGCAGTATCCGCAGTACAGCGCGCCAAAATCCATCGTGACAAAATCGCCTGCCTGAATACGGCGGTCACCGGCAACGCCGTGGGGCAGACTGGTATTGGGGCCGGATACCACGATGGGATCAAAAGCGGTATTATCCGCACCGTTCTTGTACAGGCAGTAAATAAGCTCTGCCTGCAGCTCCTTCTCAGTCATACCGATCTTAATACGGCCCAGCACCTCGGAAAATGCCTTGTCGGTGATCTCCTGGGCTTTACGCATCAAATTCAGTTCCCACGCTTCCTTGATCTGGCGGAACTTGTGGATAGCCTTATTCATAGGCACAAGCTCAGCACTTAAGCCCTTTTCGTAATAACGGAACTCCGCCACATTCAGGTAATCTTCCTCGAACCCTAACTTGGTAACGCCAAATTCTGCGATCGCTTCGTTGATGAGCTTGGTGTAGGGATGCTCCCGGTCAACCATAATGACCTCGTAGCCCTTAAGTCCGTTTTCGGCAGCTTCGATATAACGGCTGTCGGTAAAATAGCGGCAGCCCTTCTTTGTCACGATGGCAACGCCCTCAGCAATGTCGTACTCCGCGCTGTACAGGCGGCTGTAACGAGAGGTCAGCAGCAAGCCGTCTACCTCACCATCAAGCAAAGTCAGGTATTTTTCCATATTTGTCATTGTTTTATTCTCCTTTTTGCCATAAATATAAAAGGCTTCTCCGCGATATGCCGCAGCTTCAGCCAAATATTATGATTGCTGATGGGCTTTACAAGGATAGGTATTGCACCGGCAAGGTTTGCGCCCAGTGTATCCGTAAAAATCTGGTCGCCTGCCAGCGCACATTCCTCGGGTGAAAGCCCGTATTTTTCCATACACGCCCGGATTCCACGGCCAAATGGCTTTTTCGCGTGGGTAATGCAGTCGATATTCCTTTCTTTGCAGAACACCCTCACACGATCCCGCTTACTGTTGGAAACCACGCAGATTTGGATTTCCGAGGCCTGCATTTCTTTCACCCAGTTTTCCATTTCTGGTGTTGGTATATTGGTCGTATAAGGAACGATCGTATTATCAAAGTCCAGCATTAACAGCCGGATGCCCCGTTTTTTTAATACTTGGGGTGTCAAATCCGTCAGCGAATGCTGTATCCATAGGGGAAATAAAGGAAAAGGCATATGATCATTCCCACCTTCATAAGATATGTAGTATATATTATAGCATATTGGGAGGCGTTTGTCTATGTCTTTACGCTTCTATCTTGCGATGACGGAGGCAGAGATTCGCAGTGCCACCTCTCTCCCCCAGCATCTTGCCTATATGGCATGCCATTTTTCTCCTTACGCAGCAGGTCTTACAGGCATCCCAAAGCAGCTTCCACCCGGAAGTATCCTCATCGTCAATGACCGTATACCGGTTTTCCATCACGATCCGGAGTTGATCCTCCGGCAGCTTACATCTGCTGTTCAAAAGCTGCATATATTCGGTGTCCTGCTGGATTTTCAAATATGTGATATTCCCTTAACGGCGCGGATTGTTAAGACACTTGCAGACGGGCTTCCCTGCCCTATGGCCGTTTCCCCCGCCTATGGAGAAACCCTTTCCTGTCCTATATTCTCCGCACCTGCGCTGCATCAGCGGTTTTGCGATTTCCCGCCCTTAAAAAAAGGCCGCCCCCTTTGGCTGGATGCCTATCAGGAAACGGCACTGTATAAAGTTACACCTGACGGCTGCACCATAGGTAAAAGTGCAGGCATTTCCGGTAATAGCTTTTTAGATGAGACTTTGCAATGCCGGTATGCATTTTCTGTAGAAAAAGATGGTGCAGTATTCACCCTCTCCCGGCAGGCAGGTGAAATGAGCGGGTACCTCCAGACTGCCGAACAGGCCGGCGTTTCCGTTGCCGTTGGGCTATATCAGCAGTTTTCCCATATGGACAGCTTCAGGTCTGTGCCCCCATCTCCCGGAGGAACTCCACCGCACGGCTGAGGAAAGCAGAATTGCTTGGCTTTTCTGTCACATTAGGAAAGTATACCTCCCAATCATCTCCGGTGCGGTTTTCCCAAGCATTTTGGATCGACAGACGAATACCGTGTTCGATCTGCTGCCAGCTGCCATTATACCGCTTTGCTACTGCGGGATACAGCGCCTTTGTCAGCGGCTGATTGGGGTCGCTGTGTAACAATTCCAATGCAGTCAGCAGGTATGCATATCCGCACAGCTTTGTATGGAAGCCCAAATTCAGCAAAAATTGGCGTATCCAATCCTCGGTTGTTTTCTTTGTTGCTTTCTTTATGTCCTGCAATTTTAAAATGTAATCAGCCAGTGCCTGTAGCTTACAGGGTGAACGCAGTATATGGACAATATTTAATTCTTCGCCACGTTCCATAACATCTTCGTTAAGAAGGGGCGTGGTTAATATCACCTTTGGGCGCAGTCCAACGCTATTTACCAACTGCAAAACGTATAAGCCGTCATTGCCTGGCATCATCGCAGAAATCACTAACACATCCGGTCGAAAACTGCAGATGCGGGAGGCTGCTCTGTCGCAATCTATGCAAATATCTACGGTAAAGGTGTTTGGCAAAAGCGCTTTAACACTGTCACAAAATAACTTGGACTCATCTACGATCTGTATTCTCACGCCAAACACCCCCCTTTTTTTAATCTCTACTAAAATACCACATTTTTCTACATATTACAACCAAATATCACAACTTTCGTTCGACGGATTGCGACCAAAAGGGTTTCCGTGCTTTTCCGTAATCCAAATTTTGCATCTGGTAAGCACTTGCATTTCTTAGCTATTTGTTGTATAATGACTTGAACGGTCGATTTTTTCTTCTTTGAAATGCATTTTACGCGGAGGAGCGCTCAATGAAAATATTAAAAGCAGCATTTATCCTTCTCTTTTGCCTGATGCTGATTGGCGGTATCGCACTGCTTCTGCAAAAAGAGCCCGAAGCACCAACAGACGGATTTTTTACTTATACTGTTACAGACGGCAAGGCCACCATCAAAGGCTGTGATGAATCAGTTTCCGGTGAAATAACCGTTCCCTCTGTCTTAGGTATGTTTCCCGTGACCACTATTGGCAGCTATGCCTTTGAAGGTTGCAGTAAGATCACCGGCATCACCTTCCCCGACAGTGTAACGGAAATTCAGATGTACGCCTTCGAAAACTGCACAAGTCTGGAGAGCATCCACATTCCCGACAGTGTGACGACCATCGACAAAGATGCTTTTAGCAACTGTCCCAGCTTAACCGGCATTTGGATCGATTCCAACAATTCTACCTATGCCAGCGATGCTTCCGGCGTCCTTTTCTCAAAGGATATGGTCACCCTCATCTGCGCACCAATGGCCCTTGCTGACCCCTACACTATTCCCGAGACAGTAAAAACCATCGGTGACCGCGCTTTCTACGGCTGCACCAATTTAAAGAGTATCATCATCCCCGATGGCATCACCAGCATTGACTGGTATACCTTCAGCGATTGCACCGGTTTAGAATCCGTTACGATTCCCAGCAGTCTAAGAAGCATCGGTTATGAAGTATTCCGTGGCTGTAACAACCTAAAAAAAATAAATTACAAAGGCACCGAAGACAGCTGGAATACCTTGGAAATAAAAAGCGGCAACACTTCTCTAAACAGCGCCACCGTGGAGTATAATTTCTGCGTACACGTCTTTGACAACGGCACTGTCACAAAACCCGTTTCCTGTAAAGAAGATGGTGTCTGCACCTATAAATGCACCTTGTGCGAGCGCATTAAACTGGAAACCATCCCGAAGCTGACCGCCCACACTTGGGACGAAGGCCGCACCACAAAAGCTCCCACCTGTAAGGATTTTGGTATCCATACCTATACCTGTACCATTTGTAACACCACGAAAACCGAAAATATAGCGAAACTGGAGACCCATACTTGGGGCAGCGGTACTACCACCAAGGAGCCTACCTGCAAAGAAGCCGGTACAATGACCTATACCTGCAGATATTGCGGAGAGACCAAGAACGAAGCAATTTCCCCCCTCACGACCCATACACCTGGCCCTCCGGCAACAAGCACAACCGATCAGGTTTGTACTGTCTGCGGACAGGTTCTGACCCACGCAACAGGTGAACCTACCGAGCCGCCCACCGAACCCACAGAGCCTACCGAGCCGCCCACTGATCCGCCTACCGAACCGTCTACGGGCAATGACGGCGGCTTCTTCGGTGCCATCGCAGATTTCTTTAATTCTATCGGTACATTCTTCGAAGACATCTTCTCATCCTTCTTCTCATTGCTTGGTTTTTAAGTAAAAGTCCCTCGGATAGACATCCGAGGGACTTTCTCATACAATAATCTCAATTTCTTCACCGTCGGAAGAACTAACTTCAACCAGCTTCCATTTCCCGTTCTTGCGTTGAAATTTCTTGAAAGCACAAATAACGCTCCATACTTGCCTATATGTAATATTTCTGCTTTTCCGGCTAAACAGCCACGCAGTGAAGCGGTTGGCAAACAGAAAATTGGGAATCCAAAGATTGATGCGGTGATGACCGTTCTCTTTTACTTTTATAAGCATAGTATCACTCAACGAAAATTCGGACAATATCTTTCCCGTCTTCGATCTCTACAAGGTTTCCCATCACGCCGCTTTGGACAAGGCTTAATATCTGCGCCCAATCGATGTTTTTCATTGCACCGCTGCCGGATACCTCGCCCATATTCATTCCGGTATCGATGGCGACCTGCACCAACGCCATAGGAATGTTGACCCGTACCTTTTCTCCATCTGCAGAGTCCACGACGATGCGCAAAATCATATCTGTTAGGTTTTTGCGCTCTGTCACAGGTGTAAGTACTGCTACCGGTTTTTCTTCTTCACCGGTCAGCAGCATATCCACAGATACGCCTAAGAGCTTTGCAAGCTTGGGCAGCAGACTAATGTCCGGGCAGGACTGATCGTTTTCCCATTTACTGACTGCCTGACTGCTCACATCCAGCACCTGTGCAGGATCCTCCTGCTTAAGTCCTTTCTCCCGCCGCAGAGCGGCAATTCTTTTTCCGATTGTGTTTTCCATAAAGGTCTCTCCTTTCCTGTTATGCCACCAGTATATATAAACCACACCTTTTCGTAAATGGATTATTGGTTGTTTCCACGCAACGATTGGTAGAATATCCGCTCAACGACTGGTTGAATTTGCAAAATCCGGCACTGCAAAATGCAGTGCCGGTAATCTTACGGACGGAAATTTTCAAAAATAGGAATCCAGCCTTCTGCCGAGGCAGTTTCATACTGCTCCATATCGGTAAGCGTCCAAGAAACGCCCTGAATATGCCACAGCTTACGGCAGAGGAAATTGCTGAAGGTCTTTCTGTCACAGTAGCGGTAAGCGATAAAATCAGGAACTACGAACCAATTCATCAACTGATAGGTCAGCAGGAATCGCAGAATAATGGGTACCGGAGACTTTTCTCGGAGGGAATTGTGGGCCAGCTGTCCCCGGACAAAATCCGGATAGTGCTTGCGGACATAAGCGATGGAGCGGGGGTCAAAGGACTCCACACAGTAAAGTCCTTGATAGTCCTGCAGCATACGGCAGGTGGCTTCCGTGACCGCAGATGCATTATTGCCATCTGTCTTGATCTCCACGATCAGCGGCACGCGGCCACCAACCATCTTGAGTACATCCGCGAACAACGGAATGGCTTCCTCCGTATCCTGCAGCCGATAGGCAGTCAGTTCCGCAGCCGTCAATTCTTCGATTTTTTTGTCCACACCGGCTGTCCGCTTCAGGGACGAATCGTGAATGACCGCAAGCTGGCCGTCGGCAAGCAAATGCACGTCAAGTTCCATACCGTAGCCTGCCTCAGCAGCCTGCCGGAAAGCGCCCATACTATTTTCCGGGAAGGTTTCATCGTGGAGTCCACGATGGGCATAAGACCAACCTCTAAGCACCTTTAGCTTCGGATGGCCGGAACGACCGCGGATCACAAGCAGATAAACAGCGACCAAAATTAAAATTAATATTATCATATCAGTCATCCACATTCAGTGCTTCCAGACCCTTTTGTGCATCCGGACGGCTGTCGCCGTGGCGCACAAGCGCCATAGTCACAAAGGCAAGGCCTACAAAAACAGCGGCGTAGGGGAACAAAATGGTCATCTTTCCGGTCACGTCCATCAAGGCGCCGGAGAACACTGGGGTCACGATCTGCGCTGCCATAGAAGCGGTATAGTAGTAACCGGTATACTTACCAATGTCAGAGCCAGAACTCAGCTCTACGACCATGGGGAAGGAGTTTACATTGATGGTTGCCCAGCCGATACCGGCCAGAATGAACAGCGCATTCATCACCAGCACAGAGCTGCCTGCCCGCAGGAAGGAAGCAATGGCAAATGCAGTTGTCAGCATTACGACACCACCCAAAATGCTCTTCTTTCTGCCGATCTTGGAGGCCACGAGACCTGCAGGAATATAAGCAACGATGGCCGCGCCCTGTGCAAGGAGCAGCGTGGTATTATAGTCCATATCCAGTACGCGGCTTGCGTACAGGGAGTACTTGGATGTAACGGCATTATAGCCGATGTACCACAGCGCCACAGAAGCAAGGATCAAAAGCAAGCTGCGCTTTTCCGCTTTATCCAGTCTGCGATCGCCGTTATTTTCCTCAGTCTCCGCCTCGTCTATGCCCAGGCGCTCGCTCTCCATGCGCATTTCTGCTGCCCACTGGGGCTCCCGGACAGTCAGGCGGAAGACAAACAGTGCGCCAATCATCAGTGCCGCAACTACACCGTAATATACAGTATAATTCATCATAGAGTTCTTAACAGAACCGGTTGCAAACACAATGCCCAAAACCAGCACAAGAATACCGCCGGCAGTACCCATCAGGTTAATGATGGCATTGGCCTTGGAGCGCAGTGGCTTGATAGTCACATCCGGCATCAGCGCAACCGCAGGGCTGCGGAAGATGGACATAGAGATCAACACCGCCAGCAAAAGCACCACAAAGAGGATAAGCGATGTGGGATTTTTAGCCGTCGCATCTGCTGCACAGGCCTGACGGGCAGGGGCTACATAATTGGTATAGTCAGGATTGGTAACTAACTTTCCGTCTTCTCCCTCTACCTGACTGGTGATTGCCATAAACTGTTCCTTGGTGAATCTATCGCTAAGTACATAAGCATCACCGTCAGGGGTCACCAGCTCTTTGTCTGCCTGCTGCTCATAGATGATACCGAGGGTAGCAGGATCGTCAATAGCTGCCACGTTGGAGATATTCTTGAGCTGTGCGCCATCTACAAAGCTGAGCGCTACCAGCACCACAGCGGCAATAATGGTACCGACCATAATAAAAGGCGTCCGTTTGCCGGACTTTTTGCCCACATACTTGTCGGACAGTGCGCCGAAGATGGGCAGCATAAATACTGCCAAAATGTTATCCAGCGCCATAATCAGGCCGGACCAAGTCTGAGACATACCAAACTTATTTGTCAGGATCACGGGGATGGTTGCATCATAGGCCTGCCAGAAAGCACAGATCAGGAAAAAGGCGAAGCCAACCAGTATTGTACGCTTATAATTGAGTTTCATAGGTAACCTCCTATTTTTTGTGTAGGTAATCTATGGGTATATTATAGCATTATTGGGAGAAATGTCCAGTAATTTGTGGAAGGATGGCGGATACCACCCTTATCTCACTTTAAAACAGCCTTGTGGAAAACCTTCTTGCCTTTGCGGATTTTTACGCCCTCTCTCAGCATATCCTCAGTCACAGCAAACTGGGGTGCAGGAACTTTTTCGTCGTTGACGAAAACACCGCCCTGCTCAACCAGCTGTCGCGCCTGCTTATTAGACGGTGCGAGACCGCAGATAACCATCAAATTCAGAATGCCGATCTTACCGTCGGTAAGCTGCTCTGTACCGATCTCAGTGGTAGGCATCTCGGCATCACCGCCGCCCATAAAGAGCGCCTTGGCAGAAGCCTGGGCCTTTGCTGCTTCCTCTTCACCGTGAACCAGCTTTGTCAGTTCAAAGGCCAATATCTCCTTGGCTTCATTGAGCTTGGCGTCCTTCCAGTCGGCCATTTCCTCAATTTGTTCAAGGGGCAGGAAGGTCAGCATACGGATGCATTTCAGCACGTCAGCATCCTCTACATTTCGCCAGTACTGGTAGAAATCGTAGGGAGAGGTCTTGTTGGGATCCAGCCAAACCGCGCCCTTGGCGGTCTTACCCATCTTCTTGCCCTCAGAGTTGAGAAGCAGCGTGATGGTCATAGCATGGGCATCCTTGCCCAGCTTCTTACGGATCAGTTCTGTGCCGCCTAACATGTTGCTCCACTGGTCGTTGCCGCCGAACTGCATATTGCAGCCGTACTCCTTAAAGAGGTAGTAAAAATCATAGGACTGCATGGGCATATAGTTAAACTCCAGGAAAGAAAGACCCTTTTCCATTCTCTGCTTGAAGCATTCAGCACGGAGCATATTGTTTACAGAAAAGCAGCCGCCGATCTCACGGATAAATTCCACGTAATTCAGGTTCAGCAGCCAGTCGGCATTGTTGACCATCCGCGCCTTATCCTCACCAAATTCGATAAAGCGCTCCATCTGCTTCTTAAAGCAGGCACAGTTATGCTCGATGGTCTCCCGGGTCATCATAGAACGCATATCCGTCCGGCCGGAGGGGTCACCGATCATAGCTGTACCGCCACCGATCAGCGCAATGGGCTTATTGCCGGCCATCTGCAGCCGCTTCATCAGGCATAGCGCCATAAAATGGCCAACGTGCAGAGAGTCTGCAGTAGGGTCAAAGCCGATATAGAAGGTGGCTTTGCCGTTATTGATCATTTCCTTGATCTCTTCTTCGTTGGTAACCTGGGCGATGAGACCACGGGCTACCAGTTCATCATAAAGTTGCATATCATTTTCCTCCAAAAATAAAAATCCTCTGTCCCTAAGGACAGAGGACGTAATGTATACGTGGTACCACCTCTGGTTCGCCTACACCTCACAGAGTAAGCCTCACAGCGTCTATGACGCTTTGCGCTTTTTCGGGCGCTCCCGTCCTCCCCTACTATACTTTTCAGGCAGACCGCTCCGGGAGGTAACTTCAGCACACTTTCCCACTGCCTCGCACCAACCGGCAGCTCTCTGACAGAAATAGACGTGCTTACTTCTTCCCTTCATCGCGTTAAAAGTATCCTATCAAAAAGTGCAAAATTTGTCAAGGAAAAACCCTGATAAATTCTTCGCAAACCACCGGCATATCCTTCGTAAAGGTCATTCCGGCGGCTTTCAGTTCTTCTGCAAAAAAACGGCGATGCACATCCTGCCAATAAGAAAGCGAGCGGTCACCCTCACCTTCTTTGTATGCGTGGGACGGGGACACCTGATAAAACGGTGTTATATAAACCTTCTCTGTCCGAATGATGCAGGCAGCCGTATCGTCCTCCCACAAAACCACACTATAGGTATTCTCTTCCGGCAATGGTTCATTTTCCAATGCATAAATGGGATACGCAGAGGATGTACCGGTTTTTACACCATCTAACACCAACTGTGCCAGACGGTTAGCATCATCGCCAAATTGCCACGCATCATATTCCGCCTGAATACCAGTCTGTTCGGTATATTCTCGCCACATTGTTTCTGCGTTCATTCCTGCCCCCGTAGCATCTCTTCCGCGCTTTTGAGTGTTGTTTCTGTAATATTGGAACCACCGATGATCCGCGCCAGTTCCTGCGCCCGACCGCTGCGGTCTAAAGGCGTAACGGTTGTGTAAGTACGGCCACCCCGCTCTGCTTTTGCAATCAGCAGATGAGTGTCTGCCAGTGCTGCAAGCTGAGGTAGATGGGTCACACACAAAACCTGCTTGTGCTTTGCGACAGACCGCAGCTTTTCTGCCACCTTTTGTGCCGCGCGGCCGGAAACGCCGGTATCCACCTCGTCAAAGATCAGGGTGTCGACCCGGTCTTTTTCCGCCTGCACATTTTTCATCGCCAGCATAATTCTTGCCAGCTCACCGCCGGAAGCCACCTTGCTCATTGGCTTCAGGGCTTCGCCTGCATTGGCAGACATATAAAATGCCACGCCGTCTGCGCCGGTAGGCGTCAGCTGTAATTTTTCAAATTCGCAGGAAAATTGCACCTTGGGCATATCCAGCTGGGCAAGCTCCAAGCAAACCAGCTCCGCCATTGCCCCCGCTCTTTCCTTCCTGTTTGCCGTCAGGCGGTCAGCTTCGGCCCAGGCCTCTCTCTCAGCTTTTTCAAGTTTCTTTTTCAGTTTTTCCAAATAATCATCGGCAAATTCGATCTCGTCCAGCTCCGTCCTTGCTCTCTCTAAATAAGCCAGAATATCCTCACAGGTCGCGCCGTATTTTTTCCGCAATCTGTGGATAATATCCAGCCGTTCCTCGATCCGGTCCAGCTCCTGGGGAGAATAGCTGAGACTGTCTTTTGCATCCCAAAGCTCCTCTGCCACATCCTGCACCTGGTACATAAGATCATTTAGCTTCTCCTGCACAGGCGCATAGGCATCCGTATAACGGGAAAGACGGGCAAGCTCCCGACCTGCCTCCTGCAAAAGCGCCACTGCGCCATCGGAATCGTCCGTGCCGTAAAGGGCCTGCACAGCGGACTGCATACCGTCGCTGAGCTTTTCGCTGTTTTGCAGGAGCTTTCGCCGCTCCTCCAAGGCAGTATCCTCCCCTACGGTCAGTTCTGCTTTTTCAATCTCCGCAATTTGGTAACGGAGTGTTTCCATACGGCGGAGCTTTTCGCCCTCATCCATAGAGATCCGCTCGATTTCCCGACATAGAGCCATCACTGCATCGTATTTTTCCTTATAGCTTGCGCGAAGTTCCCCGTTAGCAGCAAAATCGTCCAAAAACTGCAGGTGGCTGTTTTCATCGAAAAGGGATGCGCTGTCGTGCTGCCCGTGAATGTCGATGAGCTGGCTTCCCAGCTTCCGCAACACAGAAACAGACACAAGGCTTCCGTTGACCCGGCAGACATTTCTGCCGTCCAAAAAAATCTCCCGCTGAACGACCGTTTCCGCCTCATAAGCCACGCCGTTGTCCGCAAACCAAGGAAGCTGAGGTACATCAGAAAACACCGCCTGCACAGAGGCTTTTTCTGTGCCGGTGCGGATCATATCCCGATACGCCCGCTCGCCGATAATGGCAGAAATGGCATCGATGACGATGGATTTACCTGCGCCGGTCTCACCGGTGAGTACATTAAATCCCTGATCGAAAGCAATTTCTGCCCGCTCGATCACCGCGATATTTTCAATATGCAGCACACGCAGCATACGTATTTTCCTCCGGCTTAGCCAATCAGATTCTTGATCTCACCGCAAAACGCTGCGGCCGCATTGGTATCCCGCATAACGATCATTACCGTATCGTCACCGGAAATGGAGCCAACGATGGTGCTCAGGCTCATAGCATCGATGGCAGAGCCTGCTGCTGCGGCAAGACCCGGGAGCGTACGGATCACGATGATATTCTGGGCGTAGTCATAGCTGATCACACATTCGCGGAAAATTTTATTGAGTCTTGCAGTAAAGGAATTACCGATCTCCCCGGAGGATGCTGCATAGCGGTAAGTACCGAGATTCGACAGCTCCTTTACGATCCGAAGTTCCTTAATATCCCGGGAAATGGTTGCCTGGGTGCTGTTAAAGCCCTCCGCCTGCAGAGCCTCCAAAAGCTGCTCCTGGGTCTCCACATTGCGGGTGGTGATGATCTCCATTATTTTTGCCTGTCTCTTACTTTTCACGGCAATTACCTCAATAATTTCTAAATTTTTGGTTGATTACGTCATAGAAGCTGCGGTCCTTAAGCCGCACCAGCTTGGTCTTCAGCGGGGAACGCTTAACAGTAGTAATATCCCCGGCATTGATCCGCAGGGCCTTGCCGCCGTCTACGGAAAGGTACGCGCTGCGGCGGGTACTGGGGGGCAATTCCACCGAGATTACCCGCTTATCGGATGCCACAATACTGCGGCTAACCATATCGTGGGCGCAGATAGGTGTAATAAGGATGTTGGCCGCCTCCGGCTCTACCACCGGGCCGCCGGCAGAAAGATTATAAGCCGTAGAGCCGGTAGGGGTCGCAACAATGACGCCGTCACCGTTACACACCATTGCCTGAATATCATCGCACCGGACGTTCAGGTGCACAATCCGCGCCACCGCGCCCTTGGTTACTACCACATCGTTGAGACAAATATCGTGGAAGATAATATCTCTGTCCCGATAGACCGTCACATCCAGCATCATACGTTCATCTAGCGTATATTCATCGGTTGCCAGTTTGCTGAGCATAGAAAGCTCGCTGTTTTCCAGCTCTGCCATAAAACCCAACGTTCCCATATTCACGCCTAAGATAGGCACACCCTGCCGGGTCGCCGCTTTTGCCATATGGAGGATCGTACCGTCACCGCCGAAGCAGACCACCATAAACGCGCCGGGAAGCTCACGATCCAGTCTATGGAACCGAATATCCCGGGGCAGATCGGACACCCGTTCAAGCTCAAAGGGCAGGCAGATCTTCACATCAAATCCCGCATTTTGCAAAATATCCCGGGCAGTACGGACTGTACTGAAATTTTTATCCCGGTAGGGATTGGGGGTAAGGATTATCTTTTTCATAGGTTCACCCCTTTAGCGTATTGTGAGCAGCGGCCACCAAAGCATCTGTATCCGGTGTAATGCCGGGCTTGTCATCTAATGTCAAATGTGCCAAGAATTCGATATTTCCCTCCGGGCCTTTAACCGGGGAGAAGGTCATTCCCAAAATGGTAAAGCCGATTTCTTTGGTCAGCGCGGTGAAATCATCCAATACTTCCTTATGGACTGCCGGGTCGCGGACAACGCCCTTTTTGCCTACCTTTTCCTTCCCTGCTTCAAACTGGGGCTTGATAAGGCACAGCACCTGACCGGTAGGCTTCAAGAATGTCTTAATAACCGGCAATACGATTCGAAGCGAAATAAAGCTCACGTCCACCACGGAAAGATCCAGCGGCTCGCCCAGCTCCTCCGGAGTCACATAGCGCACGTTGGTGCGCTCCATTACCACCACCCGGGGATCGGAGCGGATCTTCCAGTCAAGCTGGCCGTAGCCAACGTCAATGGCAAATACGTTTTTGGGGCCCTCCTGGAGCAAGCAGTCTGTAAAGCCGCCGGTAGATGCGCCGGAGTCGCTGCACACATAGCCGGTAGGATCGACGCCGAAATCCCGGAGTGCTTTCTCTAATTTCAGGCCTCCGCGGCTCACATAGGGACAGGTTGCGCCCCGGACTTCTAATTCTACTGTCTCTTCAAAGGACATACCGGGCTTATCTGCCTTCTGTCCGTTCACATATACGAGGCCGCTCATAATGATGGCCTGTGCCTTGGCGCGGGACTCTGCATAGCCCTGCTCTGTCAGTAGAACATCTAATCTCTTTTTAACCTTCAAGGCTACACACCTCCTGCACAAAATTTGCAATGCTCTCCCCATCTAAACCACAGTGACGGTAAAGTGTCTGTAAGTCTCCGTGGGGCACATATTGGTCACCAAGATTTTTTTCATATACACGGCATCCGGAAAGAGCCTGCGCCAGCGCATCACCCACACCGCAGGACGCCATCGTTTCTTCAAAAATACATACCGGAACATCGACAGAAATATGGGGCAGAATTTCATTTATCGGCAAAGGCGCAAGTGTCAAAAGCCGCAAAACCGTCACAGAAATACCCTTTTCCTGCAATATATCCTTTGCCTGCAATACATTGTCAGTCAGTACACCGTAGGTAATGAACACAGCATTTTTTCCCTCGCTGTGGACACATATCTGTCCATTTCCCCAGGCGGAATCTGTAAGCCTACGGTCACCGCCTCTGGGGTAGCGAATGGCCACCGGGCCGTTTTGCTCCTCAACTGCCCAAGTAAGCATTTGGCGCAGTTCCTGCCGGGAAGCAGGACAAAGGATCTGCATTCCGGGACAGTGCCGCAGATACCCAATGTCAAATACGCCGTGATGGGTCTCGCCGTCCTCGCCAACAAGACCTGCCCGGTCTACGGCAAAGATGGCGTGGAGCTTTTGCAGGCCAATATCCTGAAGTATCATATCATAGCCTCTTTGCAGGAAGGTGGAATAGACCGCAAATACGGGGATCATCCCCTGCTTTGCAAGACCGCCTGCCATAGAGACCGCGTGTCCTTCCGCAATGCCTACGTCAAAAAGCCGCTTGGGATACTTTGCTTTGAAATCCAAAAGTCCGGTGCCGCCGGGCATCGCCGCCGTAATGGCGCAAACCCGGTCATTTTTCTCTGCCAACTGCACCATGGTTTCGCCAAAGGCTTCGGAAAAGCTGGGGGCGGACTTTTTCAGGGGCTCACCGCTGCGCACATCGAATTTTCCGATACCATGGAACAGCTTGGGGTGTTCCTCGGCCGGAGCGTAGCCTCTTCCCTTTTGGGTCACCACGTGCAAAACCACCGGCGCGCGCATTTCCTTTGCTCGGCGGAGCAGAGAGATGAGCTTAGGCAGATCGTGCCCGTCCACAGGGCCAAAATAGGCAAAGCCCATATTTTCAAAAATTGTGGTAGGCAGCAGCATCCGGCGAACCCGCTCTTTCACATTATGGGTAAACCGGTAGATGGCTTTACCACCGGGAATCCGCAGCATAAAGCGGCGATACCGCTGCTTAAAGCCTAAATATCTGTCTCGGGTACGAAGGGCAGAAAAATGCTTTGCAAGGCCGCCCACATTTTTATCAATGGAAAGTTCATTGTCGTTAAGAATGACGACCAGCGGCTCTTTGCTGTCTGCCGCATCGTTTAAGCCCTCAAAGGCAAGGCCGCCGGTGGCTGCGCCGTCACCGAGCAGGGCGATCACATTATAATCCTGTTTTTGCAGTGTCCGCGCCCGGGCCATACCCAAAGCAATAGACACAGAGCTGGAGGCGTGGCCCGCCGTAAAGGCATCGCTATCGCTCTCTGCAGGTTTTGGAAAACCGGCAATACCGCTATACTGCCGCAGCATGGAAAAATCCGCCTGGCGGCCGGTCAGCAGCTTATGGATATAAGACTGATGACCTACGTCAAACACCAGACGGTCCGTGGCAGTATCAAAAACGGTCTCCAAAGCCACCGTCAGCTCAACAACGCCTAAATTGGAGGCAACATGACCACCTGTGCGGGACACATTTTCCACAAGAAATTCCCGCAGCTCCTTGCAAAGGGTCTCCCGCTGCAAATCGGTGAGATTTACCAAATCCTGATGGCAGCGGATGTTGTCCAAAATACTCACAAGTAATACCTACCTATCTTTTTTCTGAAACATATGAGAAAAACTCCAGACCACTTTGCCTACAAGATGTACAATCTGCGTACTGGAGCCGATGGCGAAGCCCTTGCCGATGGCCTTGCCGCCAACGGTCAAGCCCGCCACCAAAGCAGACATACCCAAAGTAATCAGCTGGGGTATGGAAAAATCAAAATTTGCAAGGATCTGTGCCACAATAGCGGCAGAGGCGCTGCCGGATACAACGCCACAAATGTCACCGATGACATCGCAGCAAATACTGCTGACCTTATCGGCTTTCCGCAAAAGCCGGATAGCCTCCTGTGCGCCGACGACTTTCCGGGCAGCCATAGAATGAAAAGGTTTTTCGTCCGCGGAAGTAACCGCCACGCCGATAATATCAAAAAGAATGCCGATCAGCACAATGACAAGCAGGATCACAAAGGCCACCGCCATGGCGCTCACTGCCATCAGTTGGGTCGAGCAAAAAGAAATGACCGCAGAAATGGCAATGGTCAGCAAAAAGATGGTAATGATCCACTTTGTTCTTGTTTGTTTTCCTTTTTTTCTACTGTCTGAGTCGGACTTTGACACGTTTGATCCCTCTTAATGTTCTTATTTTTAACAATGACGGCAGCAGACAGGATAAATCTTACGGCTTAGGTCGGGTTGTTTTTCACCATGCAGAACCTGCCGTTGCCGTGCAGGCCGTTTCCGTTTGATCCGCGCGCTCACTTGTTGCCGGAGTGAGTACCCGATTGCCACTGAGTCCGTACTGTAATCCCCTGTCTGCCCAGTTACGACAGCCTAGGTGTTTTCCACTGCAGCGCAAGTCACCCCTTAGCCTCTTTTGCAAGGATGGTTTCCAAAGGCAATTCCGGAATCGGCTCTGGCCATCAGCCATATTCCGGCGGCTCCTTTTTCCCCGCATACTCACTCAAGGCAGGCTACACTGCACACAGCACACGATTCTGTGCACCGCCTTGCAGGTTCATACCAGGCTCGTACGCGATCGGCGTTTCAGAAAAATCTGAAGCTTTACCGTCGTCGCACAATACCAGGTCTCCACGGTAACCGGGTCGTATACGCCATGCCATTGGCGTGCGCCCGGGAACCTTAACCCCCAGCATCCACCCTAAACTGGGCGTAAAAAGCAGACACAAGGGACTTCATCGATATGCCCTTCATAGGATTTTTAGGCCCTACCTGGGAGGTGATCGGTCTGACTAGGATACTGCACCGTCAAAATGTATATTATCACAGTATTTATGAATATTCAAGTATATTTTGCATATTTTCCGTAATCGCCTTATATTTGTTATCAATATTGACATACCTATGCATGAATGCTATGATAGAAAAAAGATATTTTACGCACACCCGGCATCGTATTTGTTATGCTTTTGCAAATTAGCGGCGGTTTGTGCCATATCGGAGATTTGTAAAAAGATAGTGCGCAGGCTTGCGGGGTGCTTGGCCCCAAAATTCCTGCGCGCTTTTTTAACCTATATAACCATTAAAGGAGGTATTTGTAATGAAAAGATCTATTGCAAACAAATTGCAAAACCGCGCTCTTAGGGTATTGCTTGTCTTACTGCTCGTTACACTGACCGCATCGGGTTGCGCACCAATCGTCAGGGATTATACCGGAACTCCGCTGTCGCTTTTAAGTTTCAAAACAATAGACTATATGGGCGGCTATACGCAACTCTATATTTTTGACTTTGAAGCAAATGTGGCAAAAGTAAGCAGGTATATGCCTGATGAAAGTAAACAGCCGCAATTCGAGACCATTGCAACCTTCTCAGATACGGAAGAAGACAAACTGATCGACAAACTCTATTCTTACGGCTTATTTAGCATCAAGGCAAATTATCCCGCACCCCCCAATATTTTTGACGGTGGTGGCTGGAACTTGACTATAGAATACAGCGACGGTACAACAAAAGAATCAAAGGGCTCCAACAATTCCCCCACTTTCGTTTTCCGTAACTGCGCCAAGGCCTTTTATGACATATGCAGGGACGGCATTGTTGCAAATGTTCCTCAGGAATATTACTGCCCGCCCAATATCTCCTATGCCTTTGAGGAAGTAACCGAAACGGGAATCATCTCTTGGGGCGCTACCTCCTATGGTGAACGCGTAAACTACCAATGGAACGGCTTCTCCTCCACCGGTAACAGCATTTATGAGATCAACGCATCTACTGATTTCTCTCAAAAGTTTTATGAGGGTGATCAATATAACCTTGTTCTTTACACCGCAAATTACGGAAAATATGAACGGTTTCAAAAATGCATCGTTACAACCTATGATTACAACGAAGAACTGACCAACCCCACCACCGTTTACAACGGCAGATGGTTTAAGCAGAGCTTCCCTTGCAGCTGAACAAAATCTACTTAGTAAGGTTCGAATTTAGAAACGGAGATTTTGTGGAATACACCTTCAATACAAAGACCACGCCCGGTGAGCGCCTGGCTTAACTTACATATGAAATCGCGCCCCGGATGCATTGGCATCCGGGGCATTCTTTACTTATGCAGGAAATGATCCTCCACGATATCACTGTGGGTGATGACGATGGGGACATTCTTTAGCTCCTCCCGGGTGAAAAAGCGCAGATCCCGGGATTCCTCGCTGATGCGAAGCTCCTGCCCCTCGAGCAGCTCCAAGCGGAATACTACAATGACCATCCGCCAGATACTGCCGTCGCAGTAGGCGGCAATTCGTCCCGGCTCCCCGTAGACACCCAACTTTTGAAAAGCTTCTTTATCTACACGGATACCCAATTCCTCGTAAGTTTCCCGGACGATGGCCTGCAAGGGCGTTTCATAATTCTTCACACCGCCGCCCACCAAGCCCCACAGATCACAGTCCCGCCGCTTTTCCAGCAGCAGCTTATCGCCGCAGGTAATGATGGCATTTGCCCCCAAATGGGCGCCTTGGGTGGTTTTCGGCGCGTTGGGATCTCCGCGGTAAAATTTCACAACAGACATACTACCGCCTCCTTCCCTTCTATTATACATCCTCTTTCCCGATTTTTCCAGCATCAAATTCCGGTGGAACAGGCTTCGTAACACCTGTCCGTCTTGCTTTATCCAAGCCGCCTGCCATATGGCTCTCAGGACTGTCCGTAAATTTCGCCCGGCGGATCACCGTCTCTCCGTACTTATCCCGGAGGGCATCCACCGTTTCATCCAGCGCAAGCCGTTTCTCGTACTTTTGCGGTGTCTCCCCGGAGAAAAGGTCGTACTGCTGATAGGCTTCAGTAGAAAGCCCCGTGACCTGCACACCGAGCTGCCGCAGAGGGGTCACTCCGTCCCAGCCTTCATCGAACAGACGGCAGGCCGCCAAAAATATTTCCCGGGTGATATTGGTGGCACCGGGAAGCTGAGACTGGTGGGAGTAATGGTTAAAATCCGCTGTGCGAAAGTGGACAGACACACAGCTTCCCCACTGTTCGTCCTTACGCATCCGGGAAGCCACCGTCTCACATAAACTTAAAAGCACCTGCCGCCCTGTCTCCCGGTCTACCACGTCCTGCCCCGTGGTCACCGAGTTACCGTAGCCTTTATTTAGAGGGGCTACAGGATTGACCGCATCGGTATTACGCCCATTGGCAAAGTGCCACAGCGTCTCCCCCGGCTTTCCAAAGCGGCTACGCAAAAATTTCACGTCTGCCCGGGCAAGGTCACCGATGGTCAGAATACCCAGCCGCTTTAGCTTCTTTTCCGTAGACGCCCCTACCAAAAACAGATCCCGCACCGGCAGCGGCCACATTTTTTCTGCCATTTCCTCGGGAAACAAAGTGTGGACCTTGTTGGGCTTTTCAAAATCTCCCGCAATTTTCGACAACAGCTTGTTGGTGGAAATACCTATATTGACGGTAAAGCCCAACTCATTATAAATGGTCTCCCGCATTTTTTCCGCAGCCAACCGGGGCGCGCCGAAGAGCCGCTCCGTTCCGGTCATATCCACCCAGGCCTCGTCGATGGAATACTGCTCCACCTTGGGGCTGAACCGGCGAAGCACCTCCACAAAATGCCGGGAAGCCTCCACATAAAGGCTGTAATCCGGCGGTACAATTACTAAGTCCGGGCATTTTTGCAATGCCTGAAAAACCGGTTCACCGGTCTTAATACCCAGCTTTTTCGCCGGCTGGCTCCGGGCAAGGACGATTCCGTGCCGGGATTCCCGTTCCCCGCCAACCACCGCTGGGATTTCCCGCAAATCTATACTTTCCCCCAGTACCCGCAGGCGGTAAACTGCGGACCAGGACAGAAACGCGCTGTTGGCATCCACGTGAAAAATAACCGGTCTCATCCGTACACCATCCTCATAAACTGCCAGCTATGGCTTCGAATCGTATATTTCAGCTCAAAGAGCCAATTGCGCTCCTCTACCTGAGCCCGGCAAAGAAAGACCTTGGCTTCGATCCCAGCATAACATATTTCCCGGCAATTGACAACCTCTGCAATGTCCACCCGGAGTAGCTGATGGCTCTCATCCTCCATCCGCAGGCGAAGGGGGCGAATGTCCCCGTTGGCGCTGCACATCGCGATCACATCTATAGGCCTTTGTACTGTTTTCATCCGCTCCCCTCCTTTCACGAATATTATAGTACATTTGTTCGTAATTATCAAGAGGAAATTTCCGGTTGCGGAGAAACAGAAAATTTGGTATAATAATGGACGAGGTGAAATGCTGTGTTAAAATACAAATGCCTTGTCCTTGACCACGACGATACTGTGGTGCAAAGCGAAACCACCGTAAATTACCCCTGTTTTTGCCGTTTTTTAGAGCAGTACCGTCCCGGTATGACCATTTCCCTTGCAGACTATATCAGTGATTGCTCAAAAATGACATTTATCGAAATGTGTAAGACCCGCTTTTCTCTCACCGAAGAAGAGCTTCACGAGGAATACCTGTTTTGGAAAGCCTACCTGAAGGACCACAGTCCCGATACTTTCCCCGGTATCCGGGAACTGCTTCATGCCTATCGGGAGGCAGGCGGAATGATCTGTGTTTCCTCTATGTCCTCCGAGGATAATATCCGTCGGGATTATCTGACCCACTTCGGTCTGGAAGCAGACCTTGTTTTCGGTTGGGAGCTGCCGGAGGAGCAGCGCAAACCCAATCCCTATGCTTTGGAGGAAATCAAGGGGCGCTACGGCTTCTCCGCTGATGAGATTTTGGTGGTAGATGATATGAAATTCGCCGTAGAAATGGCGCGCAGCGCCGGGACACCTATCGCCTTTGCAGGTTGGGGGCGAAAAGCATTCCCCAATATCTGTCAGGAAATGGAAAAACTCTGCGATTTCAGCTTTTATTCTACGGAAGAATTCAAAAACTTCCTGTTTGCGTAGCTTGACAGTCGTGGTATAATACTTTCCGTTAGGAGGTGAGACCTTTGGAAAAGCAAGGCGTTAAAATTATGGCCACAAACCGGGAAGCCCGGCACGAATATTTTGTAGAGGAAGAATTTGAGGCCGGCATCGAGCTGAGCGGCACAGAGGTCAAATCCATCCGTCAGGGTACACTGAATCTTAAAGACGCCTGGTGCGGCATTAAGGACGGTCAGCTTCTCCTGAATCAGATGCACATCTCCCCTTACGACCACGGTAACCGCTTAAGTCGGAGGCCAAGCGGTCTTAGGAAGACAAGCAACTATTGCAACTCCTTGGCCCACAGAACGACCTGGCTACGATCCTACTTGGTACACTGAATCTTAAAGACGCCTGGTGCGGCATTAAGGACGGTCAGCTTCTCCTGAATCAGATGCACATCTCCCCTTACGACCACGGTAACC
>JAZSDE010000012.1:0-13542 GCA_045531015.1 Faecousia sp. | reverse complement strand
CCCTACGAATGTAGGGGCGGGTTTTAATTTTATGGAGGTAATTTTTCTATGGCAAAGTATTACGGCTTAAACGAACTGCGTGAGATGTTCCTTTCTTACTTCGAGAGCAAGGATCACCTGCGCCTTCCCAGCTTTTCCCTGATCCCGCAGAACGATGCATCGCTGCTTCTTATCAACTCCGGTATGGCGCCTATGAAGCCCTACTTCAAGGGTGAGGTAGAGCCGCCCCGCCGCCGGGTCTGCACTTGCCAGAAGTGCATCCGTACCGGCGATATTGAGAATATCGGCAAGACTGCCCGTCACGGCACTTATTTTGAAATGCTTGGCAACTTCTCCTTTGGCGACTACTTTAAGCGGGAAGCCATCCATTGGAGCTGGGAGTTCCTGACCAAGGTGGTAGGCCTTGAAGAAGACCGTCTGTTCCCCTCTATTTACGAAAACGACGAAGAAGCCTTTGAGATTTGGAACAAGGAGATCGGCATTGCCCCTGAGAACATCTTCCGCTTCGGCAAGAAGGACAACTTCTGGGAGCACGGCTCAGGTCCTTGCGGTCCTTGCTCTGAGATCTACTATGACCGTGGTGAAAAGTACGGCTGCGGCAGCCCTGACTGCACGGTAGGCTGTGAGTGCGACCGCTTCATCGAGGTATGGAACAACGTCTTCTCCCAGTTCGATAACGACGGTAACGGTAACTACACCGAGCTTGCCCAAAAGAACATCGACACCGGTATGGGTCTGGAGCGCTTGGCAGTCGTTTGTCAGGACGTAAACAGCCTTTTCGATGTGGATACCGTTATGAATATCACACGCCACGTGACCAAGATCACCGGCGCGCAGTACGGTCAGAGCAACAAGACAGATATTTCTCTTCGAGTTATCACCGACCATATCCGGGCAGCTACCTTTATGATCGCTGACGGTGTGCAGCCTACCAATGAGGGTCGCGGCTATGTTCTGCGGAGACTTCTGCGTCGTGCCGCCCGTCACGGCAAGCTTCTCGGCGTCAACCGTCCCTTCCTTTTTGAGGTCGTGGAGACGGTTATCCGGGAAAATGAGAGCCACTACACCTATCTTCGGGAGCGCGCTGAGCATATTATCCGCGTGGTCCGCAACGAGGAAGAAAACTTTAACCGCACCATCGACACCGGTATGCGTATCTTTGGTGAAAAGCTGGCTGCCCATAAAGCAAACGGCGAAAAGGTATTCTCCGGCGAGGATGCTTTCCTGCTGGCAGACACCTACGGATTCCCCATCGACCTGACTGCAGAAATGCTGGAGGACGAGGGGATGACCGTGGATATGGAGCGGTTTACCGCTTGCCGGGAGGAGCAGAGAGTTCGCGCCCGGGAAGCAAGGAAGGCTTTGGGCGATCTGGGCTGGGCAGGTATTGATTTCGGCTCTGAGGTTGCTGCTACAGAGTTCGTGGGCTACACTGAATTTAACTGCGAAGCAAAGATCGTTGCCGTCTGCATTGGTGAGGAAGTCACCGGCTCCATCGCCGGCGGCGAAAAGGGCGTTATTGTTCTGGATAAGACACCTTTCTACGCAGAAATGGGCGGTCAGGCTGCTGACCACGGCGTGCTGATGATGGGCGATTCCCGTTTCGAGGTCACCGATGTTCAGAAAGATAAGGGCGGCCGCTATCTGCATACCGGTACGCTGACCCGTGGCGCAATGAAGGTAGACGATGCCGTCTGCGCTGCCATCAATGTGGAGCGCCGGAAGGCTATTATGCGCGCCCATACTGCAACCCACCTGCTTCAAAAGGCACTGAAGTCCGTGCTTGGCGATCACGTCCATCAGGCCGGCTCTCTTGTTGAGCCTGACCGTCTCCGCTTCGACTTTACCCACTATAGTGCCCTGACTCCTGAGGAACTGGCAAAGATCGATAGGATGGTGCAGGACGCAGCTCTTGAGGGCTATGGTGTGGACATTCGTGAAATGCCCATCGAGGAAGCCAAGGCGCTTGGCGCAATGGCGTTGTTCAGCGAAAAGTACGGTGATACTGTCCGTGTGGTCAATATGGGAAATTACTCCATTGAGCTTTGTGGCGGCACGCACTTGGATAACACCGCAAAGATCGGCCCCTTCTGCATTGAGAGCGAAGGAAGTGTTGCTTCCGGTGTCCGCAGAATTGAGGCCATTACCGGCAAGCTGTGCCTCCGGGAAATGGAGCAGAATCGACAGAATCTTTATGCCGCATGCGCTGCACTGAAAACAAAGCCTCAGGGTTTGCAGGAGAAGCTCTCCGAGCAGTTTGAGGAAATTAAGGGACTCAAGCGCGCCATCGAAACCATTAAGGCAAAGGAAGCTGCCGGTGAGGTAGACCGCTTCCTCTTCTCTGCAAGAAATGTTGGCGGCCTGCACGTCATTACCGCAGCCGTTGCACAGGCCGATGCAAATAAGCTGCGTCAAATGGGCGATTTGCTTCGGGATAAGGACGCATCTGTAGTTGCTGTGCTGGCAACCGTCAACGACGGTAAGATTACTTTCCTTGCCACCTGCGGTAAGGATGCCGTGGCAAAGGGACTGCGTGCCGGTGACCTTGTAAAGCTGGTTTGCACCGCGTGCGGCGGCTCCGGTGGCGGCAAGCCTGACTCCGCAATGGGCGGCGGTAAGGATGCTACCAAGGTAGATAACGCCCTAGCACTGGTTGACGATTTCGTTACCTCTAAGTTGCAGTAATTTCTATGGGGTGCGCCGAAAAGCGCACCCCATTATACTAAGGAGTATGTTATGCGAAAGCTGGTATGGATAGCCATTGGTCTTTGCGGTGGATGCGCCCTTGTGGCTTATACTTTTCCCAATACGCATTTGCTGCTTGCTGCCGCTTTGACGGTGGTGGCAGGCATCCTTTGCTTTGCCTTTCGCAAGCACAAGACAGCACTTGTCTGCCTCGGACTGATGGCTGGTATATTATATACCTACGGCAACGGAAGTTATTATTTAGAGGATATCCAAGCCTATGACAAAACGGTGCAGCCACTGGTAGTAACGGTTACGGATTACAGTAAGGAGACAGAACGTGGTCTGCGAGTCGAAGGTGAATTTGCACTTGCTGATAAGACCTATAAGATCGTGGTTTATTGCGATCGGATCGTAGACTTGAAACCCAGTGACCGGCTGGAGGGAAAATTTCAGCTTCGACTTACTACCTCCGGCGGCAGCAAGGAAATGCCCTATTTGGAAAGCAATGGGATTTACTTTATTGGCAACAGTAGGGGAGAAATGGATATTTTTCTTGGCAGTGGTGAGGAACTGCGTTTCTTTCCACAGCGCCTCCGATGGAGCATTCTGAACCGCCTGGAGGAGATATTCCCGGCAGATACGGCCGTCTTTGCCAAGGCCTTGCTGTTAGGCGATACCAGTGATCTAAGCTATGAGCAGGATATAGCAATGAAAACCACCGGCATCCGTCATATCGTTGCCACCTCGGGACTGCACGTATCTATACTCTTTTCACTTGTCTATCTGCTGTCCGGTAAAATGCGGTCTATTACTGCCCTTTTAGGCATCCCGGTGCTGATCCTGTTTGCCTTCGTAGCTGGCCTTTCTCCCTCTATTCTCCGCGCCACTGTTATGCAGATATTAATGATTCTCGCAATGCTTTTGCGACGGGAGTATGACCCGCCCTCAGCACTATCGCTGTCGGTAATTGTCATACTGCTCATTAGTCCTTTTGCAGTCACATCTGCCAGCTTTCAGCTTTCTTGCGGCTGCGTTGTGGGAATTTTTCTGTTTGTACCCCGGCTGCAAAATTATATCTACAAGAAAATTCCAGGTGTTTCCCGGGGCGCAAAAGCAGTTCGCGCTGTACTGAGTGTTGTCTCGATTTCTGTTAGTACGATGATTATTACTGCGCCTCTTTGTGCGCTGTATTTTGGGAATATCAGTATCATCGGTATTCTTACTAATTTACTGACCCTTTGGGCGGTTTCTTTAATTTTCTATAGCATTGTGATTGCGCTGCTCTTGTCCTTTTTGTGGTTGCCGTTGGGTACGCTGATTGCCTATGCTTGTTCAGGGCTTATTTACTATGTGCTGTTTGCGGCAGATTTGCTGCAAAATGCACCTTTGGCAGCAGTCTATACCGCAGCGCCCTATATTGTGCTGTGGCTGGTTGGCTGTTACGCAGCCTTTGCGGTCTTTTGGTTTCGGGGCAGAAAGCACCACGGGATTATGGCAACAGCGATGGCGGTGGCGCTGATGGTTGCAGTTGCCTTTTCTTACATAGAGCCACGATTGGACGATTACAGGATCACGGTGCTGGATGTAGGACAGGGACAATGTATTTTGCTGCAGAGCAGGGGAGAGACTTATATGATAGACTGCGGCGGCAGCAGTGATAAGGAAACTGCCGAAATTGCTGTTTCTCGTCTTCTCAGTCAGGGAATAAGGCGAATTGATGGCGTGATCTTAACACATTGTGACCGGGATCACGCAGGCGCTCTTTCTTATTTTCTAAAACGAATCGCGGTAGAAAACCTGTATCTCCCGGTAACAAGTGGCGAAGCATCCATAGCATTACCGGAAGGCCAAAAGGTCTCTTGTGTAAATACAACCACGCAATTACCCATAGGTATTGGCAAAATCACTGCCATACCCGGAAAAATCGATAAAGACGGCAATGCGGACAGCATCTGCATCTTGTTTCAGGCGGCGGATTATGATATACTTATTATGGGCGACAGAGATACCAGTGGCGAAAAGGATTTGTTGAATACTTTTTCGCTTCCACATTTGGAGACCTTGGTGATCGGACACCACGGCTCGGCATATGCAACAGGACTGCCGCTGCTTCAAAAGACAAAGCCGGAAACGGCAATTATCTCTGTAGGTGAGAATAATGCCTACGGGCATCCCAGCGCGGATGCTTTGGAAAGACTCAACTTCTTTGGCTGTCGCATTTTGCGGACAGATAAGCACGGGACAATCCTTATTCGGGGGTGAAAGGTTTGGCAAAAAAGGAAGTGTCCTCCGGGGACAGCCTGCAAAAACTGAAAAAAGACATCCGGGAGAAGACAGTCGGTAATCTGTACGTTTTCTTTGGCGAAGAGACCTTCCTGAAGTCCCATTATTTGGATCAGATTCGTTCTCAGCGCACCGATGAGATCACCGAAAGCTTCAATTACCGAAAACTCACCGGCGAAAATTTCACGATGCAGGAACTTATTGATGGTGTGGAGGCTGTGCCGATGATGGCAGAGTATACCCTCACCGTGGTGGACGATGTGGACATCTGGAGGCTTAATGAGGAGGATCGCACCCGCCTTGGCGAACTGCTTTCTGACGTTCCTGCGTATTGCACTTTAATTTTTACCTATGAGACCGTAGAATGGAAGTTGGATGGCAGATATAAAAAGCTCTGCGATGCTGTTCGTCAAAACGCGGAAATTGTTGAATTTCCCAAGCAGGAGGCGCGGGATCTGATCCCTTGGATCGGACGGCACTTTGCCGCTGCCGGGAAGCGGATCGCGCCAAGTCTTTGCAGCTACCTAATTGAAATTACAGATGGCACTATGACTACCCTTGCCGGTGAGATCGGCAAGATCAGCGCCTTTTCCGGCGCAGAGGAGATCACAAAAAGTGACATTGAAGCAGTTGTGGAGCCGGCACTGGATGCCATCATTTATGAAATTTCTGAGCAGCTTTCTGCCGGTGAGACGGGGAAAGCCCTCCAAAAACTCTCGCAGGTGCTGAAAATGCAGGAGGAGCCTATCTCCATCCTTGGCACCATCGGCGCCCATTTTCGCAAGCTCAGTACTGCCCGAGTACTGCAGGACGGCGGAAGACCTTACACCGAGCTGATGCCCCTTTATCGGATGAGTGACTGGGCGGCAAGAAAAACAATGCAGTCTGCAAGCCGTCTGTCTCCCTGTTTTTTGGAAAAGACTGCTGCGTTGATTGTGGAAACAGACCGAAAAATGAAAACCTCCACTGATGACCCTAAGCGGCTGTTAGAGGTGCTGCTTCTGGAGATCTCCCGGGAGGCGCGAAATGGTTAAGATTCGGGAAGCCATCGTTGTGGAGGGGCGTTACGATAAAAATACCCTGCGCCAAATCGTGGATGCGCCCATTTTTGAAACCGGCGGCTTCCAAATCCATAAGGATAAGGAAATGCTTGCGCTTTTGCGTGAAGTTGCGAAGAAGCGTGGCCTTGTCGTATTTACAGATAGTGATGGCGCAGGCTTTGTGATTCGCAATTTCTTGAAGGGTGCAATTCCGGCACAGCAGCTGAAGCACGCCTACATTCCCGATATTTACGGCAAGGAAAAACGGAAAGCCGCCCCTGGCAAAGAGGGGAAACTCGGCGTAGAGGGAATGACACGGGAAGTGATTTTAGAAGCGCTGCGCCGTGCCGGTGCTACATTTGAAGACGGCACTGTGATAGATAAAAAAGAAATTACCAAGCAGGATATGATGGAATTGGGGCTTTCCGGAGGAAAGGATAGTAGTATGCTTCGAAAGAAGCTGCTTGTTAAGCTGAACTTACCGGAGCATATGAGCGCAAATGCAATGTTGCAGGCGCTGAACCTGCTTTATACAAAAGAAGAACTATTCGAGTTGATGAAAAATGATTGATATACAGGTAAAAAACTTAACAAAGTTCTTCGTCATTGGAGAAAATCTCTTGGAGGATCTCAGCTTTGAAGTACAGGCAGGGGAGCGGGTGGCAATACTTGGCCGCAATGGCTGCGGCAAAACCACCCTATTTAAGATCCTCACAGGAGAAATGGACTATGACGATGGTTCTGTCTATGTAAATCCCGACAAGAAATTAGGACTTATTTCACAAATTCCCAAGTTTCCCGACGGCTATACCGTAGAGGACGTACTGCGCTCTGCCTATGGGCCGCTGCTGGGTATCCGGGAGAAGATGGAGAAGCTGACGGAGAAGATGGCCTACGACCACTCCGCTGCCCTGATGGCGGAGTATGATGCCCTTGAAAACCGCTTTCTCTCCGGTGGTGGCTACGATATGGAGGTTGACTTAGACAAGGTCTGCAACGGTCTTGGTATTACCAAGGCGCAGAGATCGCAGCTTTTTGCCAGCCTTTCCGGTGGCGAACGGACGAGAATGAATCTTGCCCGACTTATCCTGGAAAAAACGGATATTCTGCTTTTGGACGAGCCTACCAACCACTTAGATCTTCGCAGTGTGGAATGGCTGGAGAGCTATATTAAGAGCTTTAAAGGCACTGTCCTTGCCATCTCTCACGACCGGTATTTCTTAGATCGGGTGGCAGAGCGGGTCATAGAGATCGTGGATGGACACGCGGAGTTTTACTCCGGCAACTACTCCTTCTATATGGAGGAAAAACAAAACCGCTTTAACCTCCAGTTAAAGCAGTACGAGCAGGAGCAGGCAAAGCTGAAGCAGCTTGGTTACACCGTGGAACGGATGAAAGGCTGGGGCATCAACAACCGGGCACTTTACCGCCGCGCGATGTCTATTCAGCACCGTATGGAGCGGATCAAAAAAACAGAAAAACCCAAAACCGAAAAGACGATGAAGGCATCTTTTGGAGAAAAGGAATTTGCCGGAGACTTGGTCTTTGAGACCAAAGGGCTTTCAAAAGGCTTCGGCGATCGGGTGCTTTTTGAGAATGTTGAGCTTCGTGTAGGTGGCGGGGAACGGATCGCAATCCTGGGCGATAACGGCACCGGAAAAACCACATTTCTAAAATGCCTGCTGGGCGAGGAATCTGTGCGTGGCAAGCTCAAATTTGGCCCAACAGTCAAATGGGGGTATTTGCCTCAAATCATCCACTTTGACCATCCTGAGCGGACGCTATATGATACGATGCTCTACGAGCGAAACTGTACGCCGCAGACCGCCCGTGACCGCCTGGGCGCATTTTTGTTCCAAGGCGAGGATGTATTTAAGAAAGTGGGCGACCTCTCCGGTGGAGAGCAGTCCCGTCTACGGCTGTGTATGCTGATGGACGAGAAGATCAATATGCTGGTGCTGGACGAGCCTACCAATCACTTGGACATTGCATCGAGAGAATGGGTGGAAGCTGCTATCGAAGAATTTGAAGGCGTATTGCTCTTTGTATCCCATGACCGGTACTTCATCGAAAAGTTTGCCGAGCGGATATGGGTCTTGGAGGATGGCACTATCCGGGATTACCCCTGCAGCTACGCCAAGTACCGCTCCATTTTGGAGCACGAAGCTATGGCAAAGCCTGTAGCTCCTGCCGTAGTCCCAAAGGAGAAAAAGGAAAAGATAAAAGGCGGCACCAAGGAACAGGATAAGCTGATCCGCCGCTTGGAGCGAGAGATCGAAAAGCAAGAGGCCGTTATTGCGGAGATAGATGTAAAAATCGAGGAAAGCGGTGCAGATTATACGGCGCTTACAAAGCTTTATGAGGAAAAGGAAGAAGCAGAAACCCATCTTTTGGACCTAATGGAGCAGTGGGAATCCGCCCAAAGCTAACTATCGCACATTCGTAATCCCTTGTAGGGGAGGGGTTTCGCCTCCCGCTTACGCGGGGAACCCGTCCCCTACAATTAAAAAATAAAGAGTTCATCAAAGGAGTGTATGTATATGAGTTCCTGCAATGGTAACTGCTCCACCTGCGGCAGCGATTGCAAAGACCGCAAGGCGGAGAGCCTACTTGCGAAATTAAACGAAAAAGCGAGCGTGAAAAAAGTAATTGCTGTTGTTTCCGGCAAGGGCGGTGTGGGCAAAAGTACCGTCACCTCTTCCTTGGCTGTAGCAATGGCGAAAAAGGGTCACCGTGTCGGCATTTTGGATGCGGATATTACCGGCCCCTCCATCCCCACCGCATTCGGTATCACCGAGTGCAGCGGTGCAACAGAAGACGGCCTGTATCCTGCTATCACGGAGGGCGGTATTCAGGTGATGTCCATTAATCTCTTACTGGATAATTCCACTGATCCCGTTGTTTGGCGCGGCCCGGTCATTGCCGGTGCAGTCAAGCAGTTCTGGACGGATGTTGTTTGGCAGGATGTGGACTATCTGTTCGTGGATATGCCTCCCGGAACCGGTGACGTACCTCTCACCGTATTCCAAAGCCTACCGGTAGATGGCATTGTTATCGTCACCAGCCCCCAGGACTTGGTGTCTATGATCGTTGCAAAAGCAGTTAATATGGCAAATATGATGCACATTCCTGTGCTGGGCTTCGTGGAAAACTACAGCTATCTGGAATGTCCCGACTGCGGCAAGAAGATCGAAGTTTTCGGAAAGAGTAAGCTGAACGATGTAACAAAGAAATTTGACTTGCCGATTTTGGCAAGGCTTCCCATTGACCCTAAGGTAGCGGAAAGTTACGATGCCGGCAAGATGGAAAGTGTGGACGTTTCCCGTGTGGATGGCGTTCTGCCTGCTATTGAAAATGCATAATAAATCGGGCGAGGAAAAATCCTCGCCCGATCTTTGCGTCAATTACCTTTATGCCTCACTTTTTCCTTTGTGCCGTCAGGGCGGACAATGTAGGTGTTCTCCAACTGACCGACCAAATTCTGCTTCACAGAGTCAATGTAAATTCTGCGGAGCTTATCCCGCTCAGTTAACTCTTCTGCGGTTAATTCCCGTGTCTTTGCAAGGGCAGCCAGCTCGTTGATCCGGGCAATGACTTCATTCATATTCATAAAAATCTACCTCACACAAATTTTTCTATTTTTACAAAAATACGGTCTTTTTTTGACCGGTTACCGATTTCTGATAGCCGGAGCTTTCCCAAGCCACGGACAGATACAGTCATTCCCTCGGTCAGTGCCTTGTCAGGTTTTTCACATGGAAGTCCGTCAATGGCGGCTCTGCCGGCAGTGATAAACTCCCCGGCGCGGCTTCTGGAAATTCGGAAACCGGAAGATATTACACAGTCCAGCCGCAAAGAGGGGAGGGTATCGGATATGGTTTCTGTCCGTTCCTCTGGGGGAGAAAATGCTCTTATTGGCAGAACTTGCAGCTTAACTTTTTTCCGTCCTACCTCTGCAAATTCCCGAAGCAGATGGTCGGAAATCTCCTTTGTTACGAAGAAATCGCAAAAGCCATCCTGGACACAAATATCGCCCACGCATCCACGGTCAATGCCGAAGCCCATCAGTGCCCCCAAAAAGTCCCGGTGGGAGAGACTCTCTCTGGCATAATAGGTCGCCCGGAGGCAGAGTATCGGATCGTCCTCGGGAATTTCATAAAGATAGTCCGGCAGAAAAATAAGGCATTTACGCTGGGCAGTCTCATAGCCGCCCCAAAAGGTGAGCCCCTCGGCATTTCCAAAGAGAAATTGCGCCATCTCCTGCTCCCGGGGAGATAAAAAGCCGGTGGAGGCCAGCCGGTTTTTATTTATGCCGGCGTTTATCTTGTCCCACAGCCGCGCCAGAAGTAATCGATCTTCCTCAGTTTTTGCGATCTTCTCAATATTTTTTCTGTCCAAATTCAGACTTCCTATCCTTTTCATAAGGAATGCATTTATGCATTCCGCTTATCGGAACGGATAAATCCGTTCCCTACAATACATTATAGCATAGATAACCACTAATGCAAGTTTTTCTTGTAAAGATACCAATTATCCGCTATAATAGAAGAAATGAAAGTAGGTGACATTATGGTAATCGGAATTATTGGCGGCGGTGCATCGGGTATGATGGCAGCTATCGCTACGGCAAGGAATGGAAACGCAAAAATTCATATTTTTGAGCGGCAGACGCGGGTTGGCAAAAAGCTCTCTGCTACCGGAAACGGTCGCTGTAATTTGACAAACCGAAATCCTGCACCCTACGGTGGGGAAGATAGCGGCTTTGCAGAATATGCACTCTCTCGCTATAATCCGGAAGAGACCCTCCGCATTTTCTCGGAGTTGGGTCTTTATACAGTCACCGAGGAGAGTGGTCGTGTCTATCCCTACTCTGATCAGGCAAATTCTGTGGTGGATGTTCTGCGTCTTGCTCTGGAAAAAGAGAATATTACCGTCCATACCGGCTGTGAAATCGAAAAGGCAGTCAAAACCGAAGGCGGGTTTACTTTGAAAACGGCAGAGGATACCTACTTTTGTCATAAGCTGATCGTGGCCTGCGGCGGTATTGCCGGCACAAAATTAGGCGGTACTATGTCCGGTTACCGACTGCTTTCTGCCTTTGGGCATAAAGCGACCCGTCTGCGCCCCTCCTTGGTGCAGCTTACCTCTGACCATCCGGCACTGCCTTCTTTAAAGGGTGTCCGGGCAAATGCAAATGTAAAGATTTATCGTGATAATACGCTGTTTGCGGAAAGCACAGGAGAAATTCAGTTCACGGAAAAGGGACTTTCCGGTCCGGTAATTTTTGAAGTTTCCCGAGATGTTTGCGAGGGTAGGGGCAAATGGAGCGCGAAAATTGATCTTCTGCCGTCTCTTTCCGAAGAGGAAATTACCGCAATGCTTATTGACCGGAAGAATACAAAACGCACGACAGACGAGCTGCTGACCGGTATTCTCCACAACCGACTGGGCCGTGTGATCACCAAGGAAGCAGGCATCAGCCTTTGTCCCATCTCCTATCTTGCTGAGCAGGAACTGAATAATGCTGCCCATCAGGCGAAGAGCTTTATAATAGAACTGACCGGCACATTGGGTATGGATGCGGCACAGGTCACCGCCGGTGGCGTTTATACAAAGGATTTTGACCCCGAAACGATGGAAAGCCGCCTTGTACCCGGGCTTTATGCCTGCGGTGAGGTTTTGGATATTGACGGGCCTTGCGGTGGCTATAACCTCCAATGGGCTTGGAGCTCGGGCTATGTAGCAGGCGAGAATGCCGGGAGGGAAACAAAATGATCCGTATCAGACAGATTGCATTTCCGCCGGAGCACAACGCCGCCCAGCTTTCTTTTGAAGCGGCAAAGCTTCTGCGGATTTCTCCCTCGAAAATTCGAAATCTCTCTATTGTTCGCCGCAGTATCGATGCCCGGAAAAAGCCGGAGATAAGGATTGTCTACACGGTAGATGTTATGGTAGACGGCAGTGAGAAGAAAGTTCTCAAAGAAAGCCGCTGTAAGCAGGCAGAACTGATCTCCACACCTCGCTATAAGCCACCCAAGAATGTGGCGGCTCCCGAGGTGCGCCCCGTGGTCATTGGCTTTGGCCCCGCAGGTATGTTTGCCGCCCTGATTTTGGCGTTGGCTGGACAAAAACCCCTTGTTGTGGAACGGGGCGACGATGCGGTTACCCGAAAGCAAAAGGTGGAAACCTTCTTTAATGGAGGTAATCTGAACACCCGGAGCAACGTCCAGTTCGGCGAGGGTGGAGCAGGCACGTTTTCCGACGGAAAACTCAATACCGGCGTTAACAATCCCCGTCTTGACTGGGTGCTGCAGCAGATGGTAAATGCCGGTGCGGGGGAGGACATCCTGTTCGATGCCAAGCCCCATGTTGGCACGGACGTACTGCTGACGGTGGTGCAAAATATTCGAAAAAGAATCATTGAGCTTGGGGGTGAAGTACGCTTCAATGCCCAAGTGACAGATGTTTTTGCAGACAATGGCCGTTTGTCTGCTCTTGAGATAAACGGCAGCGAGAAAATTGACTGCCATAAGGCAGTCCTTGCCATCGGACACAGCGCAAGGGACACCTTTGAAAAGCTGTTGGAGCGGAATGTTCCTATGGAAGCAAAGCCTTTTTCTATGGGTGTTCGCATTGAGCATAAGCAGGAAACGGTGGATTTTTCTCAGTACGGCTGCGAAAATCCTGCGCTTCCTCCTGCTTCCTATAAATTGGTGCAGCATTTGCCGGACCGGACGGTCTATAGCTTTTGTATGTGTCCCGGCGGCTACGTGGTGGCTGCAGCCAGTGAAGAAGGCGGCATCGTCACAAACGGTATGAGCAATTGTGCCCGTGAGGGCGATAACGCCAATGCAGCGCTGCTCGTTAGTGTCAATCCTGAAGATTATCCTACTGGTGGCCCTCTTGGCGGTATGTACTGGCAGCGGGAGATCGAGCAAAAGGCCTTTTCTCTTACCGGATCTTACCGTGCACCTGCCCAGAGAGTGGGGGATTTCCTTGCAGGAAAACCCACGGAAGAAGCCGGCGAGATCACACCCACTTACCGCCCCGGTGTCCATTTCTGCGATCTGCACAGCGTACTGCCCCCGGTCATTACAGATGCCCTAAAAGCGGCGATCCCGCTCCTCGACCGGCAGTTGCCCAGGTTTTCTAACCCTGACGCCATTCTCACCGCTCCGGAGACCCGGTCTTCTTCACCGGTGCGTATTTTGCGGGGCGAGAACAGAGAGAGCATCGGCCTTTCCGGTCTTTATCCTGCCGGAGAGGGAGCAGGCTATGCCGGTGGTATTATGTCTGCGGCCATTGACGGAATCCTAACCGCTGAAGCAATCATAGGTTGTAAATAAAGAAATCGGTCATCTCGTTTTTGAGATGGCCGATTTTTATGTACTGGTTGTACCAAAGACAACCCCCGGCTATGCCGGGGGAAAAATAATAGCTTATAGCGAGGAGTAAAGTAGACAAGAAAAAAACTCCCCATTATAGTAGAAGTGGTTTGCCGACCACACAACTATCATAATGAGGAGGTCTT
>JAZSDE010000037.1:0-14489 GCA_045531015.1 Faecousia sp. | reverse complement strand
TTGATCTGCAGGAGCTTGTCAATCCCGTTACCAGCTCCGAAGAAGAACTTACGGCTTATACCGGCAAGGTTACCACGGTGTATACCTTCTATAACCCCACGGATACCGTCATAACCGCAGAGCTTATGTTCTATGTCGGATATCCGGATATACCAAGCGAACTTCTCGAGAAGGATACGGATAAATATAACATTCTTGTAGATGGGCAAGCCGTTGAAAAGACCCTTTGCAGCCTCGCATCCAATCCTTCCGGTGTGAAGCCCCCCCGCTGTTACGACACTTCCCGTTGGTATGTATATGAAATCACCTTGCAGCCCGGACAACAACTCAAAAACACCCTCATTGCCCCCATCTATCCCAGCATTGAGATTAATTATGAGCCCCAAAAATACGATTATTACTACCACCCTTCCCCGGTTACTTGGAAAAGCTTTGGAGGGCTGGATGTAGTAATTAACACCCCATTCCACCTTCTTAGCCATACCGATGAATACGAAAAAACAGAAACCGGTTATAAAGCATCCCTTGATGAGGTCACCACAAGCTATATGTATTTCCAGCTTTGCGCCTCAGAGAATCCCGAAAAAATCGAATCGGAACGCGCTTTATGGCCTTTCCTTATCCTACTCATCGCTCCCTTTTTTCTGATAGCTGAAGCCTTTGAAGCCATCGGTGAATTCTTCACAAACCTGTTCCAAAATCTGTTCTAATTGCATAAAAATCAGCGGACGGAAATTTTCCGTCCGCTGGCTTTTTATGCAAACAAAATGCCTAAAAGCAAACAGGTCTGCCCTACCGCATTGATGATCTGCGCTGTCCAGTTGGAATGGGCATCGTCATTCTTAAACTTGTTTTTCCGGTACCAGCCCATAAAGCCCATAAGCCCGATCCAGGCAATAAAGAACAGCAAGCTGGGAATGCTTGTGATCCCTGCCAGCATACCTGCCCAGTTAATTTTCCCAAAGCCGATAATAAAGGAAATGAGCATCAGTAAAAAGCCTGCGCCCTGCATGGGAACAAAGGGTTTGCTGAGCCACCGCATATCCTTTTTCCAAACGCCAAGCACCAATTTCCAAGCCACCTTACAGCAGCCTGCCAGCACGCTGAGCGCCGCGCCTACCATAAACAGAGGGGACTGAAACCGGCTTGCTATGATCACCATACTGATTCCAAAGCTCAGCACCGGGATCGCATCCACCAGCGCCAGCGCCAAAGTAAAACCTTCCATAAACAAAAACCTCCTTATTTCCCGGGTATTATAGCACTTCCCCTCCCAAAAAGCTATGCACAAACAGCATAAGTTTTCCCGCTCTAAAAGTGTGTTATTTCATCTTTTGCTGTGCAATCTCACGATTTTTCCCGTATATTTCCAAAAGAATTGACAGCCACGAAAAAGGATGGTATTCTTATACTGAACGCGTTCATAAAAGGAGAGATGCATATGAACTCTAAAGAATTAAAGGCCGCCCGCGTACAGCTTTACCGGGATGCGGCAAACTTCAAAAAGACCGATCGGATCCCCCATTTTGCCAATGTGGTCACTTGGAAGGTATTCGATGCGGGCTACACGCTGGATCAGGCAATGACCAACTTTGATGTATTGGAAGAAACGGTAGTCAAATTCTTGGAGCGCTACCCGGTAGACGGACTGATGGATGTGGGCATCCGCAACCAGTTCACCGTTACCGAAGCCTTCGGCGATGGCGGCTACTATTATTACGACGAAAATGTAGTAGGCATCCACGACCACGCCCACTGCACCGTGGAGACCCTTCAGCAGTACTTAGACGACCCCGTAAAGTACGCTTGGGAGGTCATTCTCCCCAAAAAGTACGGCGCAAGCTGGGACGAAAAAGGCTTCGATGTCTGGAAGAAGACCTTCGCAGAGTATATGCGCTACACCAAGTACATTCTGCATATGTCCGGCATTACCGGCAAGCAATACGGTCTGCCCTCCCTCTCCCCCAACAATCCTATGAGTGGCGCCATCGTTTTGGGCATTGAGGAGCTGTTCTCCAATCTTTTGGGCATCCAGCAGCTTAGCGTAGCAATGCGCCGGAATCCCGACGAGATCGAAGCCTTTATTAACCGCTGGGATGCGGAGCGGATCACTCCCGCTATCGAGAAGATCAAAAACGGCAAAGGACCCAACTATAAGTACTGCTTTGACTCTTCCATCCTGATGCTTGCCCACAATGTGATGAACAAGAAGCAATTTGAGCGCTTCTACTGGCCCCACCTGAAGGAGCTGCTGGACGCTTATGCTGAAAAGGGTATGAACATCCGCATCTTTACAGAAGGCTCTATCCTCCGCTTTGCGGAATACTTTAAGGACTACCCCAAGGGAACCGTTACCTTCCATATCGAGCAGGACGATCCCTTCGCATTCAGAGAGGCGCTGCCCAATGTGTGCATTATGGGCGGTCTTACCACCGAGCTGCTCCAAAACGGCACCCCCGAGGAGTGCGTTGCCTATACGAAGCGTCTATGTGACGAACTGGGCAAGGATGGCGGGTTTATCCTCTCCGAGGGCAAGATGCTCCCCTACCGCAACGACGCAAACCGGCAAAATTACAAAGCTGTTTGCGATTTCGTAAGCAATTACAGACTGTGAGGTGCAGGCGATGAAAAACGAATTTAAGTCTTATCCCGACGGCTATCAGAAGCTGATGAAGAAGCTTGTGCCTTGGTACTTTGGTCCTATGCGGGAGAAAATGATGCGCCTGCTGCTGACCATTTTGACCGACGGCTAAGAGGTAGCAAAATGATTATTATCGGTGAAAAAATTAATGGCGCAATTCCAAGCATCAAGCGGGCGATTGCAGAAAAAAACGAAGGTCTGATCGTCGAGCGTACCATCGCCCAGGCAAATGCCGGCGCTGCCTTTTTGGACTGCGCCCCCTCCACAGCAACGGAGATCGAATACGAGACCATGGTTTGGCTCATCGGTCTTATGCAGGGCTGTACCGACACGCCCCTCTGCATCGACAGCCCCGACGCCAATCTTCTTGCCCGGATCATAGAAGAAGATCACCTGAAAAGACCGGGTATGGTCAACTCCGTTAACGAGGAAGGTACAAAATGTGAGACCATCTTCCCCCTCATTGCCGGAACAGACTGGGAAGTGGTAGGTCTTACCTGCGATCAGGAGGGCATTCCTGCCGATCCCATGAAAAAAGTCGAAATTGCCAAGCGGATCATTGACAAGGCAGTGAAATACGGTGTGGAACTAAATAAGCTCCACATTGATCCCTGCGTCATGGCGCTGGCGACTATGCCCTCTGCCATGTCCGACTTTGCCTACTGCATCGAAAACATCCATGCCTATGCCCCCGAGGTCAAGGTCACCGGCGCAATTTCCAACATCAGCTTTGATATGCCCGCCCGGAAATATGTAAATATGAACTGTATGGCATACGCCATTGCCGCGGGCTTGGACAGCGCCATTATGGACCCCTGCAGCGATGCGATGATGGGCACCATCTATGCCTGTGAAGCCCTGCGTATGACCGACAAGGGCGGCAGAAAGTATAACCGGGCATACCGCAAGGGACTGTTCGGCAAAAAATAACTTGTAGGGGCGATTCACGAATCGCCCGCGGGTCATTCGTGAATGACCCCTACGCAACAAACAAAAGGAGAAATGATTATGATCGATTTTGAAAATTTAGCCACCGCTATGGGTGAGCTGGACGAGGATACCGTCAAGGAACTGCTGGAAGCCGTTGACTCCGAGGAAGCTGCCGGCAAAGCAATGGAAGCCTGCCAAAAGGGTATGGACACGGTTGGTAAGCTCTTTGAAGATGGCGAGTATTTCGTCGGCGACCTGATTTACGCCGGCGAGCTGATGACCGATGCCGTAGAGATTTTGAAGCCTTACTTAGCAGGCGCAGTTTCCTCCGGCGCAAAGACCCGGATGATCCTGTGTACCGTCAAGGATGACCTTCACGACATTGGCAAGAACATCGTCCGTTCAATGCTGGAGGCCAACGGATTCGATGTTCTGGACTTAGGCATCGACTGCCCCGCTGAAAAGGTTGTAGAAACCGCAAAGGCAGAGGGCATTAAGATCGTTGCCCTGTCCGGCGTTCTTACCTTGGCACTGGATTCTATGAAGGCTACCGTGCAGGCCATTCGTGACGCAGGACTTGACTGCAAGGTCATTATTGGCGGCGCACCCGTATCCGCTGAGGCTTGCGCAAACATCGGCGCGGACGAATGGGCGCACAGCCCCCAGAAAACCGTTGCCTCCTGCAAAGCTTGGGCTGAGAATTAAAAAAATTACCGGGAGGCGATCTTATGCTGAAGATCTTGTACGCATCTTGTCCCATTATGCTATGGTTCATCACCGTTGCAGAGCTATGCTTTACTTATCTGCTCTTCTCCCGCTACGCAAAAACGAAAAATGTCATTTTTCTTCTCTCAGGACTGATCTGTGTCGGTCTTACCTACGATGCGCTGGCATTGGCGCTGGGTTGCTTTATGACAGAAAGCGCGGTCTTTTTAGCCATTAGTCGTTTGCGCTATGTGTTTCACGGTGGACTTATCCCCCTGATCTTCCTGATTTGTGCCTATGCTCTGGATTTCAAAGGCTTTTGGAAAACCGCAGCTTGGATAATCACTGGTGTGTTGATTGCCCTTGGCATTGCTGACGGCTGTATCCGTCAGCTTGGTGTGGCAAATGTTGCCGGTATCTGCCGCTACATTTCCGTATCTGCCCCCGCTTGGGCAGAGATCGTCAATTCCCTGCTGACCTTCGGCACGGTGATTCCTATGATGATTGCCGGCATCGTGGTTTGGGTCAAGCAAAAAACACCCCATCTGTTCCTGTCCGCATTTCTGATGTTTGCCTTCTCCGGTTTAGGCGCCGCCTGTCTGGAGCTGATGTTCTACATTAGTATGTACGGTGAGCTTCTCATGGCTCTGTTCTTAATGCTGTATGCGGACAAGAAAGTAAATGTCGCAAAATAAAAGATTGCCGGAGTTTCTCTCCGGCAATCTTTTTTATACTTTCGTAGCAAACAGCACCTTGCGGAACAGCTCTCCGGTCTTTTCTTCACCAATGCCTTTTTTGAACACATCGGTGGAAGGACCGCCGTTTTTAAGCAAGCCCTCTACATAGACGCTAGCCTTCTCCCGCTTTTGGGCAGCATCGCACGGTGCAGCCACCTTTGCCGCCTTTAAATAGGCGTCCAAGTATTCCAGCGTGCATTTATCGAAAACCGCTGTGTGGACCTTTTTGCCCTTCTTGGAAAGACTGACAGCAAGCTTAATATCATCATACCAGTGCTTGCCAAGATCATGGTCAGGAAGCTCTTGATAGGTTTCCTTCACCTTCTCTAAACCCGAAAGCTCTGTCTCACCCAGCAAAGTGTCGTACAACTCAAAAATCAGGGTATCATTCCCCATTGCCAGCACCCGGTCATAGGAATAAAGGGGCATATCCTTTTCGGTGGGGGTAATGATCAGGGTGTCCATTTTCATAAGGCCGAAGAAACCCACAGCCCGCATTTCCGATACGCTGCCCAGTCCCTCTGCGGTAAATCGGCGGATAGTAAACTTCATACCGCTGACCTTTTGCTGAGCAAACTCCCCGCAGGAAAGCTCTTTCAGGGGAAAACGGGCATCAATCCGTTTCAGCATTTGCTGCGTCATACCTTGGCTACCTCCCAAGCAAAATCCTTGAGACCCGCCTTATGGAGCAGCACCGTGCCGATCAGCAGGCAAAGCTGGGAAGCGGTGTTAATGCTTTGCTCCACCCAGTTGACCCAAGCTTGGGTAGAATCCTGGCTGGACATATAGCCCATAGCCATGGCACAGACAAAGGAAAGAATGAACAGCACCATTACCGGCGCTTTTTTCATTTTGGCAGCAACAACACTCAGGGCGGCGCACATGCCGCCGAGACCCACCACCATCATCATAATGAAGGGTAAGCTGCTGGTATAGGCAACAGGCGCGACAGAGAGCATCGCCCCCCTCCGCTTCCAAATGAGCATACCTACAAGACTCAGGCCAACAAACAGCAGGCCCAGAGAATTAATGGGCATAAACATCTTTTCCAGCGCTACAAAATCACAAATATTTGCAGCATACAAAAGCTTCCACAGCGCCTTACAAAAGCCTGCCATAAAGACATTGATGCTGCCGGCAGCAAGCAGTGCATAAGCGCCCTTAAACATCTTATTGTAAAGGTCCCGCAGAAGGATCACCGCGGTAATGCCGAAGAAAAGAACCGGCACAAAATCCATAAGTCCCATGGGAACAGTAAAGTTATAACCGGCAGATAGAATAGGAAACATAAACATACCTCTCTTTCCAAAAAAGGACCATCTCGCGATGGTCCTTTTTGATGATTACTGCTTATTCAGGTGATAGATGGGAAGCAGGGGGATAATGATGGGAGTCTTATCGGCATAAGCCTTGTACTCCGGATTGTTGCCGTAGCGAGCCATCTGCCGCTTTTCCAACCGCTGGGCACCGTTGAACATAATGAAAACGATGAGGATGTATGCGATGATGACCGTGATCCACTGACCCACGCCCTGCAAAATATCCAGTGCAGAAACGGTCACGCCCGTCCAGAACAGAATCTCGCCAAAATAGTTGGGGCAGCGAACAATCTTGTAGAGCTGCTTGGTGGCGACCATATCGGGGCGTTCAGCTTTCTGCTTTGACTTCTGCTGGTCGGCAACCGCCTCCAGAAGAATACCAAATGCAGAAATAGCAATACCGATCCACTGGCAAACAGTTGCTTCTGCGCCATTAAACAGACGGAAAGCCACACCGGAGGTCTGTGCCACATACAAAACACCCATAAAGATCCACATAAAGAACTTTACAAAAATAGGCATCTTGCTCTCATCACCAGTAGCCTCAGCCAAGGTCTTACGATAAGCGGCATTTTTGATCTCACGAATCAGCAGGAAGCCGGACAAACGGAAGCCGTAGATCACAAACAGCGCAAACTGGATATAATGAGCAATACCCGCAGCAGGATAGATACCCATAATGCCCATTACCGCCATAGCAGCGCCGATAATAGCCACAGAGAAGCCATAGCCGATGGACATAAAGTAAACATACTTCTTAAAGCCGCACAAGCATACCAGCAGGCTGAGCGCAAAGAAGATGCCAAGATGAAGCCAATTCCACATATTACTGCTCCTTTCCGAAGTAGTCCTTCAAGTATTCTGCAAAGCTTGCGTCGCCGGTCTCCGTATCGCCAACCAGATCGTGGCTCAATGTCCACTTGGAGAACAGGATGATGTCGTGCTTACCGGCCTTCTTGATCTTGGGCAGATTGGCCAGCACGCCAAACAGCCAAATGGGTGCCCACTTGATCTTCATAGGCTTGCCGGCTGCATCGAAGCACAGCTTTGCCATTTCTTCGTATGTATAGGTCTCCTTGCCGCCTACATTATAGGTAACATTGGTATCCGTCATATGATCCACGATGAACTGAGCAAAGTCGGGGCAGTCCACAACATTGGCCTTGACACCGCCGTAGCCCTTCAGCAGCTGCATCTCGCCCTTGTCGATGTAGGGCTTAAATACCTTGGCAATATCATAGAAATAGCCGGTAGGACGGTAGATGACCCAGTCCATAGGCTCTTTCTTGATCTCTTCTTCTACGAGATACTTTGCGTGGAGCATCGGCACCTTTTCTGCGCCGGGCTCATCGCAGGAGATAACAGAGATGTAGTTAAACTTCTTAACACCGGCCTTCTTGCACTCGGCATAGAGATTCATATTGCCCTGATAGTCAATGTCGTAAGAGGTAACTACGGTAGAGGCGCCTGTCAGACCCATAGTGGTGATAACAACCTCAGCGCCGTCACAGAGGCCTTCCAGGGTCTCGGGCTTGGTAGCGTTGATTGCCTTAAAGGTATACTTACCCTCGGTTCCCTCTACGGGACGCTCCTTAAGGTCAGCCGCGATCACCTCGTGACCGGCTGCGCACAGACATTTCAGAATTTCGGCGCCCAAATTACCAAAGGCACCAGCTAATACTACTTTCATTTTTGTTTCCTCCTTATTTTTTAGCCTTTTCTTTTGCCCGCTTATCGTTGATGATCTTCATCTCCGCAGCGGTGATCAGCTCACAGTTATTCTCACGCGCCCATTCCACGCAGCCCTTGAGTACCAGGGGCAGGAAGACACGGGGCACATTGAGGATGGTTTCCAGCGCATCATCGGTAAATTTCACCTTGTCATCTGCGCGGTCAGCCGCATAGCGAACAGAGTCCAGAGACTGCTTGCGAATGGGCAGCAGCTCGGCGCGCATACGGGTCTTCTTGTGGAACCAGAAGTTCTTACTGTCACGGTAGCCGTAGTCAACAGGCAGGTTGGGAAAATCCTTTGCACGGACACCGTTGATGATGGCATCACTATACTTCTTCTTCATCAGGATCTTGTCGACCTTCAAAATGAAGTGAGCGCCAAACTTGGAGGTAATACCGTTAAAATCGTGGTAAGGAGGCTCGTATCCGGTGGTGCAGCCGGGGGCATCGTTTTCCGCGCCGTCCAGCTCACGAACCCAAGTACACTCGATCACCTGGATGGCATCGGTCAGCACCATAGGGCGCTCGCCCTCTGCCTGACCCTTTTCCAGCCTGAACTTACAGTTCGGCATCTTATCTTCGGGCTTATCTCCAGGCCAAGAGAGCTTAACACACTCCTTAAAGGTCTTGGGATTGTCGTCTACGAAATTGATGGCGCACTTACCGCTGCGCAGAATGTTCTGGGCAGTATTGGAGCTGTTGCGGCAAGAAAGCAACATCGCATAGTAGTCCTTACCGGCCACATAGTAGGGCTGCACCAAAGAGTAGGGGCCAAGGGTGGTGGAGCCATCCTCACAAAGTGTACTGATGACCACCGTGGGCATAGGGAAGAACAGGGAGGTCTGGTAGAAATTGTCTACCACGCGCAGGTTTTCAAAGCTGGACATATTGCATCTCTCCTTAAATATAAATAAAAACGGGACTGCATCTGTGCAGTCCCAAAAATTGACTTATGAAACGGCACCGTTAAGATTATTCTCCAATATGCCGTAAAGCTCATCGAAATCCTTCCCCGCCATTGTCCAGACTATTAACGCTTCCGCTACAAACTCTGCAGCAAAATCGCTGTCACAGAATTTCCGCACAGGGGCGGCAAGCTGGTTGCGCAGCAGCCTGTGATAGTAGCCAAAAGACCCTGCAAAGGCAGAGACCGCCGCCTCGTCCCGAAAGACCGTGCAGTGCTCCTGGGAAAACCACAAAAGCTGGTCATACATACAGCGCAGTACTATCTTCGGCACTTTGGCTGCCTCGCTGGTGTTTTGGATTTTCTCCATACATATCTTCCAGCTTTCCAGCATAAAGGTGGCAAGAAGCGCATCCTTAGAGGGAAAATAGTTGTAAACCGTACCCACGCCTACGCCACAGCCTTTGGCAACGGAGCGAATGGTCAGTGCGCTGTATCCAGCGGCCAATAGCTGCTTTTTCGCCTCCGCGATCAGCCGCGCCTCCAGATTCTCGATGATTTTGGGCATAAAAACTCCTTTTGTGAACGCGTTCACATAATAATTATAGTCTCTACAAAACAGAATGTCAAGGGTTTTGATAAAATTTTACCGATTAATACAAAATACACGCCGTATACGTGACCGTCTTTTCCCCGTGATAATACTGTGCGCCGTTGTCCCGGCACACTTGGGTCACGAAAAGCCCATAGGCTTCCATAGAGGATATGGCCTTTTCCGGGTAGCGGCAAGGCTCCGGATGTGCGCATTTCTTGCAGACCCGGCAGCCACCGCTTCCTAAGCAGAGCGCCTCCGGGTATGCCTTTCGCAGTTCTTCGTAAAGTGTATGCAGCTGCCGCATGTGTTTTTCCTCCGTGCGACGGTAGCCCCTGGTATCCACAGTCTTTTCCAGTTTCCCCACGGTCTGTATCAAAATTCCCCGGTGGTAACTACGGATCTTTTCTGCGCAATCCGCGAGGGTGCCGCAGTAAGGCGGGCAGGTCCAGTTCTTGCCGTAGGCACCGCATTTATCGGCGACGCACATAGCCCGGACATCTTCTCTTGGAAGCAGCGTATCGATATCCACCGAAAAAGCGGCGAAAAAGTGACATTTCCGGGCGATATTTACCCAGTATTTTGGATCTCTTTTCTCTAAAAAAGTCATTCCTTTGGCAAAGGACTTGGGAAAATCCTTATGGATAGACAGGTCTAAATATGCGATTTGCCGCGCTACTCGCTCCGCCCGAGAAAGTTCTTCCTCCTGCCCGGCAAGGCGTACCGCGCCGCTTCCCGCGGCATTACCGACAACGGTAATCCTCTCCTCCAGCTCCGGGGGCAAAAGACCGACCCGGCAGGCAGAGGCAGAATCCAGGCAGCTGCCGAACGCACCGGCCAAATAAACTTTTTCGATATCTTCCGTTTTCACCCCGATATGGGCGCATAAAAGGCTTATTCCAGCAGATATTGCGCCTTTTGCAAGCTGAAATTGCCGAATATCCTCTTGACTTAGCGCAACTTTCTCTGTAAGAGCGATGCAATCGCCTGCAAGAATTTTCCCCCGGCTGTTAAGCTTTTCCTGCTCCAGCGCCACGGCAACTGCATCAATAAGGCCAGAGCCGCAAAGCCCCTCTGGGTCTCCTCCCCCGATAACCCGGACACTCCCGTTCCGGAACACACGGTCGATGGCGCCGGGGCGGGCAGTCATACCGCAGGAAATATTTGCGCCCTCTAAGGCAGGGCCTGCGGCAGTGGCGCATGACACCAACTTTTCCCGATTTCCCAAGACCATTTCTCCGTTAGTGCCGATATCCACCAGTAAGGTCAATTCTGCACTTCTATCCATCTCTGTCGCCATTACACAGGCCACAGTATCTGCGCCCAGGAAACCGGAAACACCCGGGCCAACCAATAATTGCGCATTTTTCAGTTCGGACAGGTATTCCTTTGCCGGTAAGGCCTTCGCCCCGGTCAGCACAGGCGCAAAGGGCGGCCTTGCTAAGTTATCCACGGAAATACCTAAGAAAATCTGCAGCATTGTCGGATTTCCCACGATGGCGACTGTGCCAATCTCCGCAGGCGCACAATTCGTCTTTCCACAAAGCTCCAACGTCAATTCTGTAATACGATTCCGAATGATAGTGGTCAATTCCTCCATATGTCCGTCACAGGCAAAGCGGATGCGGCTGACCACATCGGCGCCAAAGACGCGTTGAGGGTTAGGCGCGCTGGCAGTAGCAAGGATTTTTCCTGTGTTTTCCTCCAGAAGATACCCAGCCACGGTGGTAGTGCCGATGTCAAAGGCAAGACTTTTGTTTTTCCGATAAACGCCGCCATCCGGCGCAGGTGCTATCCCCTGTGTCAGGATCTGTTCCTGTGTAAGGGCAGGAAGTTCTACGGTCATATCCCGGTCAACAACCCTTTGACAGGAGAGGGTTTCCTCACCCTCCACCAATACGCGGCATTTACCGCATTTGCCCTCACCGCCGCAAGGGGCGTCGGGTGCAAGCCCGGCTTTTCGGAGGGCAGACAGCAGATTTGTACCGCTTACCGCTTCCAATGTTCGGTTTTCGGGCAGTACAGTAATTTTATGCAATCTGTTTCCCTCCTTTTGCTATTTTCAATAGTGTAACATTTTTTAGTAGAAAAGGCAAGAGACGGCATTATGATTCCTTTTCCTCATTCACCCCTGAGGGCACCTCCCCTCCTACGGGAAGCCTTTATGCAAAAAGTCCGTGGAGGAAGCTCCACGGACTTTTATATATCGGTTTTGTAATTTCAGGCTTACTTGACGCCTTCGACAATGCCGTTTGCCAAGCCAACCAAACCCTGCATCTCGCTGGGAATGATGATCTTGGTAGCCTGTCCTTCTGCAACCTCTTCCATTGCCTGAATAGCCTTCAAGCGGATAACAGCATCGTTGGGTGCGTTCTCGTTCAATGCCTTCAAGCCGCGGGCTTCCAGTTCCTTTTCTTTCAGGAAGCCTTCTGCTTCCAAAATTCTCTTTTGCTTTTCAGCCTCAGCCTTCAAGACAGTTGCCTGCTTGTTAGCCTCTGCCAACAGAATCTCAGCCTGGCGGTTACCTTCAGCTTCCAAAATGCGGGCTCTCTTGAAGCGCTCGGCAGTCGCCTGCTGCTCCATAGCATTCTGAATGGTAAGGGGCGGCAAAATGCTCTCAATCTCCACACGGGTGATCTTCATACCCCAGCTATCGGTAGCTTCATCCAAAACCATACGGATCTTGGAGTTGATGAGGTCACGGCTGGTAAGCGTCTCGTCCAATTCCAGTTCGCCGATGATGTTACGTAAAGCTGTAATGGTCAGCTTCTGCAGCGCATACAAAGGCTGCTGTACACCGTAAGCAAAAAGCTTAGGATCGGTAACCTGATAGAAGACAACTACATCTACCTGCATACGAACATTATCCTTGGTGATAACATCGCGGATATCTTCGTTAGCGGGGTAGGAGGCAACGGATTCTCTTGCGACATCGTAGGAACTAACGTTACCATTACGATACTTACTATACTTGTTAGTATCGGCAGGATAACCATAATCCATATACTCTTCGCGCTTATAATTCAAAATATCCTTGCTGGTAAAGTCATAAGCCTGCTTGGTGGGCTCCAAGATCTGCTCTCTCAGGTCGATAACATACTTGTCGATACGTCTCTTCTTGCGGGTAGGATCGATCACGCGCATTTTTTCAATGATCGGGATGTGCATATGTACACCAACACCCCAAACAGCACGGAACACACCCAGTCGCTCTACGACGCGGGCTTCGCCCTGGGGCACGATCTCAACGCAGGCCCAGAGGATCAGGAAAATAACCAATAAGGCTACAATAACAATCAGAATCATCTTATGTACCCCCTTATTCTGCGGTGAATTCTTCCGCGACAGGGAAGACGAAGGCCTTAACGCCCTCAATGTGGTGGATGCAGACAACAGTGCCTTCCTCGATAGGCTGACCGTCGGTGCTGCGAGCCATCCACTCAATGCCGTCCAGTTTGATCTGGCCAACACCGGCAATGTTGTCAATAGCAATCGTTACAGGCGCATACTTACCGGGAATTGCTTCAATGTTGGTAAACTGCAGCTTCAGCGGCACGTTCTTGCGGATCATAGGTCTCAGCAGGAACAGGAAAATGCCGGCAACCAAGCAGAATACGATAACCTGCAGCCAAACAAGTCCTTCACCCAAAAGGGAAACCACCAACGCGGCTGCGGCACCGGCAGCAAACCAAATCGCAACCCGGATAACAGCTTCATGTTCAATCAAGATAGCCGCAAGAATCAGGCCGACAAGGACGACTGCCCAAATAATCGTCAATACCATATGTAACTCTCCTTTACGTTTATGGATACACCATACATTATAACAAAATAATGGGAAAGGTCAAGAGTATTTTTTATACAAATATAAATAAATATAAATATTTTTTCCTTGATAATCTCTGTCTTGTGATGTATAATGACCGCAGAAAAAGGGACTTCCCTAAAAATTGGAGGAAATTATTATGTTTAATGCAATGATCGAAGTGCTCAAGGCCAACCCCCGGAAAATCGTTTTCACCGAAGGTCATGATGCCCGTATTCTGGAAGCAACTGACCGACTGGTAAAGGGCGGCTTCCTGACCCCCATTTTGGTGGGCGATGTGGAAACCGTTAAGGCAAATGCCGCAAAGGGCGGTTTTGACATTACCGGCGTAGAGATTTTAGACCCCCTCACCTACCCCGGTATGAACGACATGGTTGACAAGATGGTAGAGCTGCGCAAAGGCAAGATGTCCGCTGAGGACTGCCGCGCTGCCCTCTCTAAGGGTAACTATTTCGGCACGATGCTGGTAAAGATGGGCTATGCTGATGCTCTGCTGGGCGGTGCGACCTACTCCACTGCCGACACCGTCCGTCCTGCACTGCAGCTGGTGAAAACCAAAAAAGGCGCAAACTTGGTTTCTTCCTGCTTCATTATGGTTCGCGGTGAAGAGAAACTGGCTATGGGTGACTGCGCCATCAACCTGAGCTACGAAGATTCCGTGGACAAGGATGGTAACGTGACCGTTTCTGCCGCACGGAAGCTGGCTGAAGTCGCTATCGAAACCGCCAACACCGCCAAGGTCTTCGGCATTGATCCCAAGGTGGCTATGCTCTCCTTCTCCACCAACGGCTCCGGCAAGGGCGGCACTGTAAAGCTCTCCCACGATGCCACCATCGTTGCTAAGGAATTAGCTCCTGATCTGATGATCGACGGTGAGATGCAGTTCGATGCAGCAGTTGCTCCCGAGGTTGGCCAGCTGAAGTTCCCCGGCTCCCCCGTCGCCGGCTACGCCAACACCTTTATTTTCCCCACCATCGAGGCCGGTAACATCGGTTACAAGGTCGCACAGCGTTTGGGTGGCTTTGAGGCTTACGGCCCCATCCTGCAGGGTCTGGCTGCTCCCATCAACGACCTGTCCCGCGGCTGCAACGCCGACGAGGTCTA
>JAZSDE010000068.1:0-9817 GCA_045531015.1 Faecousia sp. | reverse complement strand
ATACGGGAATACATCAGGTGGCCCACAGCGTGCTCGGGGCCGCCGATATACAGGTCAACCGGCAGCCAGTGCTTCAGCAGTTGGGGATCGCACAGCTCCTTGTCGTTGTTGGGGTCGATGTAACGCATGAAATACCAGGAGGAACCGGCACTGCCGGGCATGGTAGAGGTCTCACGGACGCCCTTGATGCCGTTTTTGTCGTACTGCTTCCACTCGGTGGCGTTTTCCAGGGGGGCCTTGCCGCCCTTGCCCTTGTAATCCTCCAGCTCGGGCAGGATCAGGGGCAGTTCCTCGTCGGGCAGGAACACCGTCTGGCCGTCCTCGGTATAGACGCAGGGCACAGGCTCGCCCCAGTAGCGCTGACGGGCGAAGATCCACTCACGGAAGTGGTAATTGTTCTTCCGTCTTGCCACGCCTGCCTTTTCTAACTTACAGGTAATGGCTTCCTTGGCTTCTTCCACAGTTAGACCTGTAAATTCCTCAGAGTTAACAAGCTTGCAGCCCTTGCCTAAGTAATCCTGCTTTTCAAAGGCACACTGGCTGACATCCCGGCCTTCAATGACCTGAATCATCGGAATATTGTGAGCAATGGCGTACTCAAAGTCACGCTGATCGTGACTGGGAACAGCCATAACCGCGCCGGTGCCGTAATTAGCGAGAACAAAGTCACCGATGAACACAGGCACTTCCTTGCCGTTGACGGGGTTAATGGCGTAAACGCCCTTTAAGGGGCAGCCGGACTTGGTTTTGTTCAACTCCGTGCGATCCATATCGGACTTTTTGACAGTCTCGGCGATATAGGCCTCAACCTCTTCCCTGTTCTCCACACGGTCTAAGAGGCTGGCGGTAATCTTGCCATCGGGGGCGAGAACCATAAATGTGATACCGTAGATAGTCTCGATACAGGTGGTGTAAATGGAGAAGCTGCCGCCACCGACAAGCTGGAAGTCCACCTCCACGCCGGTGGATTTACCGATCCAGTTGCGCTGGATCTCCTTGGTGGATTCGGGCCAATCGATCTCCTCGAGACCCTCCAAAAGCTTTTCCGCAAAGGCAGGCTGGTCGATGACCCACTGCATCATATTCTTCTTCACAACGGGATAGCCGCCCCGTTCGGACTTGCCGTCGATAACTTCGTCATTGGAAAGAACCGTGCCCAGCTCCTCGCACCAGTTGACGGGCATTTCGATCCGCTTGGCATAGCCGGCCTCCCACAGCTTCTTGAAGATCCACTGTGTCCACTTATAGAAAGAGGGATCGGAGGTGGCCAGTACCTTAGACCAGTCGTAGTCAAAGCCCAGCTCCTTGAGCTGATTAGAGAATGTCTCAATGTTCTTCTGGGTAAAGCCGTTGGGGTGGTTGCCGGTGGAGACAGCATACTGCTCAGCGGGCAGACCAAAGGAGTCGTAGCCCATAGGGTGCAAAACGTTGTAGCCCTGCATCCGCTTCATACGGGACATAATGTCCGTTGCGGTATAGCCCTCGGGGTGACCTGCGTGGAGACCCACACCGGAGGGATACGGGAACATATCCAGCACGTAGTACTTGGGCTTCGAGAAATCCCAAACGTCGGTATGGAAGGTGTTATTTTCCTCCCAGTACTTTTGCCATTTCTTCTCAATGGCAGAAAATTCGTAATTCATTTTCTATCCTTCTTTCATTCCGGGAGAACGATGTCCCCGATATCTACTTTTTCTGCGTCTGACCACAGGCGTTCTAAATCATAAAATGCCCGTGCTTCCTCGGTAAAGACGTGGACAACGATAGATCCAAAGTCCAAAAGCTCCCAGGTGTTGCCCCGGTGGCCTTCCCGTCCTAACTTATTTTCGCCTAACTTTTCCAGGGTATCTTCCGCGATGTCGCAGAGGGTGCGAACGTGGGTGTTGGACGTACCGGTACAGATGACGAAATAATCTGCAAGGCTGGAAACACGGTCGATCTTTAAAAGCCGCAGCTCCATACCCTTCTTGCTGTCCAGCATTTTTACAACTTCACAGGCGATTTCTTTTGTTGTCATATTAAAGCTCCTTTCAAGGTATGTTGTCAAGGTCTTGTAAGGCTTCCAAAGACTCGTTGGAGATGGTCTTTCCCTCTTTTCTCAGTAGGGAAATGGTCATTTCCAGTCCCATCTTAAGGGCCTTATCAATATCTGTAAATGCGGCTTCCCGAAGAGCCTCTACACCGTCAAAATCCCGGTTGGGCTCCATATAGTCCGCCACATAGATGATCTTCTCTAATATATTCATTCCGGCCTTGCCGGTGGTATGGCTGTGGATGGCGGAAACCACTGCCTCATTTTCCCCGAATATCCGCTGGGCTACCATCGCGCCCGTGTGGGCGTGGAGGGTCTTGGGATACGCCCGGGAAAAATCGTCCAGTTCCATACCGTATTGCTCGCATAAAGTCAGCTGTAGCGGCCCATCCAAGGCCTTTGTAATGTCATGCAGCAGACCTGCTCTTGCCGCATCGGTCTCATTCGCCCCCCATCTTTTTGCCAACTCCACCGCCGTGTCCCGGCAGCCGAGGATGTGGGCAACGCGATTGGGTTTTACAAGGCTGCACACCACTTTTTCCAGCTCCGGGAGCGGTAGAGCTTTATAGCTTTCCCCGGTGCCATAAAGCTTATTTTGGAGAATGTAAGTATGCACCTTTTCATTCAGGAACGGCGCGGCACAATCGAACACAAGCATTCTTCTTAGCTGGGTAGAGGATATCTCCGTGATTGGGTTTTCCATCACGATGGCTGAGATGCCTTTTTCTGCAAAGAAGGCTTTCTTTTCTTCGATCTGCGCCCGCTCGTCTCTGTCACCCCGGTAAAATACCACCGGCGTAACCATAGAGAGAAGTAATTCTGCTTCCCTCCAACGGTCTAAGGACAGGAACATATCCGTTCCCATCATTAGATACAGCTGGGTTTGGGGATGTTTCTCCCGCAGCGCAAGTACCGTCTCATAGGTATAGCTGGCACCGCCACGGGAAAGTTCCATATCCGACACGGTCAGGTCAGTATTTTCCGCTGCAAGGGACACCATTTTAAGCCGCTGCGCCGGGGTGGGAGAGCCAACCGGGAGTTCTTTGTGGGGAGAGATATAGGACGGGATCAGGTACAGTTTATCTAAGCAGAGCGCAGTTTTCCCATAGACAGCCGCCCCCATATGTCCCAAATGGGGTGGATTATAGGTGCCGCCGAAAATACCGATCCTTTCCATATGTTACCTCCCTGTTTAGTCTTTTTCCCGCAATTTCTTCTCCCGCTCCCGCTCGATGGCCTTATCGATGGCCATCTGACGGAAATATTCTTTGCGCTGCTCGCGTACCTTTCTTGCCGCCTGGCGGCGCGCCTGCGCGCCCTTGCGGACGGGGTTGGATTTCGCAACAGGCGTGGCCTTCCGCTTGGCGCGGCCGGTCTGGTTTCGCTCAGCCTGCAGCTTTTCACTAAAACGGTAGATAATAAATTTTGTACCGATGACACCGATGCCCTCGGCACCGGTTGCCTCGCAGATCTCGTCACAGACCTCCCGGGGGGTCATCATCGCGCCTTCCAGCACTTTGCCTTTGACCAGTTCTCGGGAATCCAGCTGGTTTTCCGCTTCTGCGATCACCGCATCGGTCACACCGCCCTTGCCTACCATCAAGGTAGTTTCCAAAGTGGTTGCCTGACTTCTCAGCTCGGCACGCTCTTTACTTGTCAGCATAGCCTGCCTCCTTTAACTTTTTATAAAAAACTTTCAGCGCGTTTGCGCGGTGGGAAACTTTATTTTTTTCTTCTTGGGAAAGCTCTGCGGTGGTTTTCCCCAAGGGTGGGTAGTAGAAGATAGGGTCGTAGCCGAAGCCGCCCTCTCCCCTCGCCTCTCGGGTTAGCTCTCCGTGGATTTCTCCCCGGGCTTGGATTACCTTACCGTCAGGGGTCACAAAGGAGATGACACAGACGAATTTAGCCTGCCGCTGCCCGTCGGGTACATTTTCTGTATTCTTCAGTAATAGCTGAAGTCTGCCCCAGTCATCTAAGCTTTCGTCAAAGCCGTACCGGGCGGAATAGATGCCCGGCTCGCCATTTAAGGCATCCACCGCAATGCCGGAATCGTGTGCCAGCGCCGGCAGACCAGTGGCCCTCATCACCGCCTCTGCCTTGAGAAGGGAATTTTCCTCAAAGGTAGTGCCGGTTTCCTCCACATCAATGTCTACGCCAAGCTCGCTTTGGAGCACCAGTTCGATACCAAACTTTTCCGTAATTTGGCTGATTTCTTTCAGCTTGTGCTTATTCTTACTTGCCAGTACGACCTTCATTAGATCAGCGCCTCCACAAATGCTGCCGCATCGAAGGGCACAAGGTCATCCACCTGCTCACCCACGCCGATGAATTTCACCGGGATCTGCAGCGTATCCGCCACCGCAATGACAATGCCGCCTTTGGCAGTACCGTCAAGCTTGGTCAGCGCCACAGCGGTGACACCGGCAATATTCTTAAATTCTTTGGCCTGAATAAGACCGTTCTGTCCGGTAGTGCCGTCCAGCACCAAAAGCACCTCCCGAGAGGCTGCCGGCAATTCCCGCTCCACGATGCGGCTGATCTTACCCAGCTCGTTCATCAGGTTTGTCTTGTTGTGGAGTCTTCCGGCGGTATCGATGATGATCACGTCAGAACCCTTGGCCTTGGCGGAGCGAATGCCGTCAAAGACCACAGATGCCGGGTCTGCGCCTTCGTTCTGACGAACGATAGAAGCACCGGCGCGGCCTGCCCAAACTTCCAGCTGGTCAGCAGCAGCGGCGCGGAAGGTATCGCCCGCCACAAGGAGCACCTGCTTGCCCTGCTTTGTCAGCTGGGCGGCAATTTTACCGATGGTGGTGGTCTTTCCAACGCCGTTAACACCGATGACCAAGATCACAGAGGGGTTCGTGTCCAGCTTTAGGGCAGTGTCCCCTACCTGCAGCATTTCTGCGAGGATGCTTTTCAGCGCTGTGCGGGCTTCCTCGGTGGTTTTCAGTTTCTGCTCACGGACTGCGCGGCGCAGGCGGTCAATGGCCTTCACGGTAGTGTCTACACCCAAATCCGCAAGGATCAGGCTTTCTTCCAGTTCATCGTAAAAATCGTCGTCGATCTCACTAAAGCCGGAGAACACATTGCCGATGGTGTTAGATAAGGCATCCCTTGTTTTCGAAAGGCCTGCCTTAATTTTATCAAAAAAGCTCATCTGCTTACTCCTTTATTCCATAATACCCAGTTGCTGCTCCATTTGATTGAGATCCAGCCGCAGCAGCTTACTGACACCCTGCTCCTGCATGGTTACACCGTAGAGCACGTCGGAGGCTTCCATGGTGCCGCGGCGGTGGGTGATAACGATGAACTGGGTCTTCTCGCCCAAATTCCGCAGGTATGTGGCAAACCGCTCAACATTTCGATCATCGAGTGCTGCATCGATCTCGTCCAGCATACAGAACGGTGTGGGACGTACCTTCAAAATGGCAAAATACAGGGCGATGGCCACAAAGGCCTTTTCGCCGCCAGACAGCAGTGTAATGGTTTTCAGCTGCTTTCCGGGAGGCTGTACCCGAATTTCGATGCCGCAGGTCAGAGGATTTTCCGGTTCTTCCAAAATAAGCTGGCCCTTACCGCCGCCGAACATCTCTTCAAAGGTCTTGCCGAAATATTCGTTGATCTTCTTAAACTCGGTGACGAAGATGGTGGTCATTTCCCCCGTAATGTCCCGTATGATGCTCTCAAGATCCCGCTTGGCTTCCAGTACATCGTCCCGCTGCTCCGCAAGATAAGTGTACCGCTCGTTAATGCGGGTGTATTCCTCGATGGCGCCCAAGTTGGGCGTACCCAAAGCAGAAATCTTCCGCTTTAGCTCTGCGATGAGTCGGTTACCGGCGGTGACGGACTCAATTTCGCCCTTCTTCTGCTGGGCAGTACCGGGGGTGAGTCCGTAGCTGTCCCAGAGCTTATCAATGATGGTCTTTTCCTCAAAGTCCGCCTTTTCCTTTTTGGATGCCAGATGGACACAGGCCTTTTCCATATTAACGATGGATTTATTCAGCTCTGCAATATCGCTGTCGCACTTGGCGCGGCTGGCTTCCATCTGGGCATAGCGCGCCCGGGCGGCGGCCATTTCCTCTGTGGCTGCGCTAAGCTCCTTTTCGTTTTGCAGGCGCTTTTCTTCCTGCTCGGCAATGAGCGCTTCCTGCCGGCGGGTATCTTCCATAATAAGATCAATATCCCGCAGCTTTCTTGTCCGTTCACCCTCTGCCGCCATATACAGGGCGCGCAGGTCGGCAATGTGGTTTTGCGCAGTGATCCGCTCTGCATCTAATGCCGCCATATCGGTACGCAGCTGCTGCATCGCGCCTGTGACCTTTTCCAAAGAGGCATCCGCGTCCAGCTGATTGCCCTCTAAAGTCTCACGCATTGCGGCGGTATCTGCCTGCTCCCACTCCATTTGGGCAAGGGCGCCGCGAATGCAGGCGCATTGCTCCCGGTCTGCCTTTTCCCGGTCGCTGAGACCGTCCAGTTCCCGAACCGTTGCCTGCACGGCATCCGAGATGGCCTGCAGCCAAATTTCAAGCTGCTTTTCCCGACCCTCTTGGGAGAGGACTTCCTTTTCTGCGGTTATCAGTTCTTCCTTGGCAGCGGCAAGCTGGAATTCCACCTCGTCAGATAGTCTGCGGGCTTCGGTGTACTGCTCTTCCAGTGCGGTCAGCTCATCGGCGAGTTTTTTCTCCCGCTGCATGAGTTTCTCCAATTCGTTTGCACGGCTGAGAATGCCGGCTTCCCGGCTGACCGAGCCACCGGTCATAGAGCCGCCGGGGTTTACCACCTGACCGTCCAATGTGACGATCTTAAAGCGGTTAGAATACTTCTTTGCCATCGCGATGGCGTTATCAATATCCCGGACAATAACAATCCTGCCAAGGAGGTTTTCAATGATGCCGCGGTACTTTTCCTCAAAAGTGACAAGTGTGGATGCGACTCCGATAAAACCGCTGCAGCTTTCAAGACCGGTTTCGCTCAAGGTCTTGCCACGGATGACGCTCAGGGGCAAAAATGTGGCTCTGCCGCCACCGGTGCGTTTCAGGAAAGAAATGCAGCTTTTGCCGTCTTGCTCATTGTCTACTACGATCTGCTGCATACCGCCGGCTAAGGCGATCTCAATGGCAACGGTAAGCTCGTCATCAGTGCGGATAAGCTGAGAAACAGGGCCGTGTACATTTCGAAGTGTTCCCCGTTTTGCCTCCTGCATAACCATACGCACGGATTTTTGGTAGCCCTCAAAGTCCTGCTCCATTGCCCGGAACACATGCACTTTCGCCTGTACAGATTCCAGCGTACTGTGGAGCTTCTGCACCTCCGCCATAAGGTCATCCCGCCGCTTTGCGCGGGTGGTCTGCCGGAGGGTATAGCCGGCGATGGTGTTGTTTACAGCCGTCACCTGTTCCAGGGCGGCATTCAAGGTCTTACGGCAGGCGGCAAGCTCTGCCTGCGCTGCCGCTTCCCGCTCCCTGCCGCTTTGGAGGTCATCTCGCAGCTGCTGGGCGCGACCGCCGTTCTCCCCGAGGATATTCTCAAGGCCACGGAGGTCTGCTTCCTTGGCGGCGATGTCGGTGGCAAGTCTTGCTTCCCTTTCCCGCAAAGCCATATACTGGCGGGTAATGCCCTGGGCGGCGGCGGTCATTTCCGTCAGCTCCCGCTGTAATTTATCCAATCCCTCCCGCTTTTGGGAGAGCATTTCTTCGATCTCCGCAATTCGGGCATTGGTCTGCTCCATCTGCGCGGAGATGCCGCTGCTGCGGGCTTCCTGACCCTGCAGGTCTTCCTGACTGCGGCGGATGTTGGCTTCATTGTTTTCTACATTGCCCCGGAAAACAGCGATCTGTCCCTCGATCTGCTGGCGGATGCCCTCCAACATACTGAGCTTCACGCGGTGGTCTTCCATACTCTCGTTATGGGCGCGCAGTTCCTCCGTAAACGCAGCGGATTTCGCGTATAGCTTATCCAAGTCCTCATGGGCCTGATGGAGTACAAAGTTGGCAGAGGTATAGTCCTCCTCCGCCTTCTTGGCATCGGCAGAGAGCTTTTCCAGTCGGTCCAGCCAAACGGCGACCTCCACGCCCATCAGCTGATCCTTCAGCTCCAAGTATTTCTTTGCCTTTTCCGCCTGAACGCGGAGCGGCTCTAACTGCAGCTCTAATTCGGAGACCTTGTCGCCAATCCGAAGGAGATTATCTTCCGTGGCTGCCAATTTGCGCTCTGTCTCTTCTTTGCGGTGACGGTATTTGGAGATACCGGCGGCCTCTTCGAAGATCTCGCGGCGGTCTGCGCTCTTGAGGGAGAGAATTTCGTCAATTCTGCCCTGACCGATGTTGGAGTAGCCCTCCCGGCCAAGGCCGGTATCCATAAACAGCTCGTGAATGTCCTTTAATCGGGCAGACTGCTTGTTGATGTAAAACTCACTGTCACCGGAGCGGTAGTATCGGCGGGTGACCATCACCTCGTCACTGTCGTAGCTCAGCGCACGGTCGGAATTGTCCAGCAGCAGCGTTGCTTCCGCAAAGCCCACGGCTGCGCGCTTTGCCGTACCACCAAAGATAATGTCCTCCATTTTTGCGCCCCGGAGGGTCTTTGTGCTCTGCTCGCCCATGACCCACACAATGGCGTCGGAAATATTCGATTTGCCGGAGCCGTTGGGGCCGACGATGGCGGTAATATCATCGCCAAAGCGAATTACGGTCTTATCCGGAAAGGACTTAAAGCCCTGAACTTCCAAAGATTTTAAGTACACGGTGAAACCTCTACTATTATCTATATTTTAACTAATTTATTATACCTGCAAAGCACCTAAAAAGCAAGGATTTCTTGCGCTTTTTTGGAAGAAAAAAGAAAGAGGAGGTTTTCCTCCTCTGATAATGTTTTTGACAGACTGGCAGAGGTCAATAAAGCCGCCAAGACAAGCAAACCGGACTCGTCGGCGTACAGGTGGTACGGCAGAGTCCGGTTTGTGCAGTAAGTCAAAATGCCCTGTGTAGCAGGCATACTCTCCCTCATCCGTCAAAAATCAAAGTTTTTGCCACCTTCTCCCAAGGGAGAAGGCTTTGACTTGCTGTCATTATATTTTCTTGCATTTTGACGGTTGGCGGCTTTTTTGACACTCTGATCGGTTATTTTACATAGTCCATAGATATCCAGCCTTGGGCGATCCGACCCCAAACAGTTCCGCCGACGGTCTTGGTTTCCAGAATTGTTACTTTCGTACCCATATTCAGGCGGGTGGCAACATCGAAGCTTGTTCCCGGGCCACTGCGGACACGCAGCACATCGGCAGTCACGGTCTTTATCACCGCTTCGGGCGCAGGTTCATCATCCTTTACATATTGCAGGCTGATCCAGCCCTTGTCCGTTCTGCCCCACTTGACTGTGCCGACCATTTTTGTTTCCAAAATGGTGACCTTTGTGCCACGGACATAGTATCCCAGCCAGCGACCGTTTGTGCCCGCTTCGGCACGGATATTTAACGTACTTGCCGTAACCTTGCCATTCCACTGGGTCACAGGGGGTTCGGTAGGTTCAGGTTCGGTAACCTCCGGCTCTGTAGGCTCAGGTTCTGTGGGTTCCGGTTCGGTGGGCTCCGGAGGTGTTACAGGCTCCTCAATGTCCACATAGGAAAGACTGATCCAGCCCTTGTCCGTTCTGCCCCACTCCATACCGTCCACGGTCTTTCTCTCTAAAATGACGACCTTGGTGCCCCGGACGTAATAGCCCAGCCAGCGACCGTTTGTACCCGCTTCGGCGCGGATATTTAACGTACTTGCCGTAACCTTGCCA
>JAZSDE010000004.1:0-6708 GCA_045531015.1 Faecousia sp. | reverse complement strand
CGGCATTTTCACGGGAAATATCCTCTGCTTTTGGGTCGATATCTACACCGATGGAAGCCTTTGCACCCAGCCGCAAAGCGGCAATGGAGAGGATACCGCTGCCGCTGCCCAAATCCAGGCAGACTGCGCCGGGCTTTACTTTTTCTTCCATCGCTTCCATCACCATTTGGGTGGAGGGGTGGGCACCGGTGCCGAAAGTAAGACCGGGATCTAAGATTACCGGCAGACGGTTTTTGTCCGTATTTTCCAGCCAGTAGGGCAGGACGATCAGCTTTTTGCCAACGGGCTGCGGGGGATAGTATTCTTTCCAGCTTTCCTCCCAGTTCGTTTCTGCCAATGCAGTCACATCCATCGGCAGTTTCAGGGCTTCTGCAAGGGCGCGCAGACGGGAAAGACCCTCTGCGTCCGTGTCCTCCAGGTACAGCTTGATTTGGGAAAGTCCCTGCAGTTTTTCTTGCAAATTCTCGTCAATATAGTCCCAATAAGCCCGGTTTTCCTCTAAAAAACTCTCAAATTCCTGCTGGTCTTCCATTAGAAATTCGGAAAATCCGTCTTTTGTCAGAGCAGCAGCAACGTCTTCTATTTCCGCCGGGGTGGTGGAAATGGTGATCTCTAAATAGTTCATAGATAGCTCCTAAAGCTGTAATTGCCTCCATTATACGCGATAAGAGGGAAAATAACAACCGCGTTTCTATATTTTTTTCACTTTCCTCTATCTATTTTCAAAGTTTTGGTATATAATGATAAAATCCAAGACTTTCGAGGAGAATGATTATGATCCAAAGCATCGAACTGTCGGAGGGTGTGACCTTGCGGCTGTTTCGGGATAATCGCTTTAAACAGGGGTGCTTGAGTCTGCAGTTTGTGCGGCCTATGTCCCGGCAGGAAGCGGCACTAAACGCCCTGCTTCCCAATGTGCTGCTCCGGGGCACGGAAAAGACCCCTGACCTTCGCAGCATCACCTTACGGCTGGATGATCTGTACGGTGCATCCATTGGCCCCCTTGCCCGGCGGGCAGGAGATTACCAGCTTTCCGGCCTGTTTTGTGGCTTCATCGAGGATAAATACGCCCTAAACGGAGATGCGGTATTTGGTCCGATGGTCGCCTTTCTAAAAGAGATCCTGTTTATGCCCCGACTGGAAAAGGGGGTATTTCCGGAAACGGTGGTGGAGAGCGAAAAGAAAAACCTGATCGCTACCATTGAGTCCCGTCTCAACGATAAGCGCGCCTATGCGGCCGATACCCTGATGCGCCATATGTGCTCTGCCGACAGCTACGGCATTCCCCGGCTGGGAGAAAAGGCAGATGTGGCAGCGATTACCGCCCAAAGCCTTTATACCCATTATGAAAAGCTGATCCGGGAGAGCAGGGTAGAGCTTTTTTATGTAGGCAGTGCCAGCGCGGAAACGGTAGCCGACTGCCTGCGGGATCTGTTTGCAGATCGGGAAAGAAAAATAGAACCGTTGCCACCGCAGACAGGCTTTTCGGACCAGGGTGGCGGCCGGTTTGAAGAAACCATGGCAGTCTCCCAAGGGAAACTTGCCATCGGCTACTATAGCCCCATTACCCAACGCTCCGACCGGTATGCGGCAATGCACCTTTGCAGTGCGGTACTGGGCGGCGGTATGACCGGAAAGCTCTTTGTGAAGGTCCGGGAGCAGATGTCTCTTTGCTACGACATCGGCGCAGTTTATTACAGCAGCAAGGGTATAATGTCTGTCTCTGCCGGCATTGACAGCCATATGCGTGATGTGGTAGAGCAGCAGGTGGAGGAGCAGATCGCGGCCATCTGCCGGGGTGAGATCACCGAAACGGAGATGGAAAGCGCCCGGCAACTGCTGCTTTCGGCCCTTTCCGGCGTAAACGACACCCCGGGCAATATCGAGGGCTACTATGCTGTGCAGGCTCTGACCGGCGGACGCCTTTCCCGGGAGGAATATATGGAGGCGGTGGCGGCTTGCACTCCGGAAGAAGTGGCGCAGGCGGCAAAGACCCTTAAAAAGCACACTGTATTTTTCCTGAAGGGGGTGGCGCAATGACCGAAAAGAGTTACCCTCGGTTGGGTGAGACCGTCTTTTGGGAGACCCTCGAAAACGGACTGACCGTTGCGGTAGTGCCCCGACCCGGCTTTTCTAAAAAGCTGTGCTATTTTGTCACCGATTACGGCGCGATCCACACCCATTTTACAGAAAATGGGAAAGAGGTCGTTGCACCGGCGGGCGTTGCCCACTATTTGGAGCATAAAATGTTCGATATGCCGGAGGGCGAAATCAGCAGTCAGTTTGCGGCTATGGGCGCAGATGTAAACGCCTTTACAAGCTATGATATGACTGCCTACTACTTTAGCTGTACCGAGCAGTTTGAAAAAGCCCTTTCCTTGCTGCTGAAGTTTGTTTCCACTCCCTATTTCACTGAGGAGAGTGTGCAAAAAGAGCAAGGCATTATTGGTCAGGAGATCGAAATGAATGCGGACAGCCCCGATACGGCGGTCTTTGAACGGCTGATGGGCTGTATGTACGAAAACCATCCTATTAATACCCCAATTTTAGGCACCCGGGAGACCATCGCGGAAATTACGCCTCAAGTGCTGGAGAAGTGCCACAAGGCCTTTTACTCCCCGGAAAATATGCTTCTTTGCGTGGTGGGGGATGTAGACCCGGAGCAGGTCTGCACCATTGCCCGGGAGATACTGCCCAAGGGGAAAAAGGAAAAAACGCCTCGGACAGACCGCTGGGAGGAACCGATGACTGTGCTGCGTCACAGCACGGAAACGGAAATGGAGGTGGCGATGCCCCTCTTCCAGCTCGGTTTTAAGTGTCCCGATCCCGGCAGGGGAGAGGCGGCTGTCCGTCAGGAATTTGTGGCAGACCTTGCCTGCGAAGCCCTGTTTGGTGAGTCCTCTGATCTGTACCTGAGAATGTACGAAGAGGGAATCATTGACAATTCCTTTGGCGGTGGATTTGAAACGGTCTCCGGCATGGGAATGCTTAGCGTCTCCGGTGACAGCCACTACCCGGAAAAAGTAAGAGAGGCGATTATGGCAGAGGCACAGCGGCTCTGCCGGGAGGGGATCCCAGAGGAGAGCCTGCTGCGGATGAAGCGCAGCGCTATGGGCAGACGGATCCGGGCGCTGGATAGTGGAAGCTCCCTGATCTTCCGGATATGTGCCTATTATTTTTCCGGCTTTGACTACTTGCAATTTCCGGCAATTTATGAGAGAATAACGGCATCTGAGTTGACAGATTTCCTATGTGTGGCAGTCCGGGAGGAAAACTGTGCAATCTCGGTGATTCGTCCCATCAATAAGGAGGAAAAGAAATGAATTATTCTAAGATATCCTTCCCTATCTTCGGTTTGGAAATCAATCCTGACCGGGTACTGCAGTTAGGCCCCATTCAGATTTATTATTATGGCCTCATTATTGCAATCGGCCTTTGTCTTGCGGCTGTCTACGGCCTGCGCCGCTGCAAGCAGTTTGGTCTCAAGCAGGATGATATTATTGACGGTGCGCTGTGTATCATCCCCTTTGCGGTGCTCTGCGCCCGGCTTTATTACTGCGCTTTCCAATGGGATCACTATAAAGACAATCCTATCTCCATTTTCTATATCTGGGAGGGCGGTCTGGCTATTTACGGCGGTGTCCTTGGCGCGGCCTTGGGTATTATCGTATTTGCAAAGATCAAGAAGATCAGCTTGCCTGCTGTGCTGGACATTGTGGCGCTGGGCTTTTTGATCGGTCAGTCCATCGGCCGTTGGGGCAACTTCTTTAACCGGGAGGCTTTTGGCAGCGATACAACCAACTTCCTCCGTATGGGTCTTTTCAATACCTATACCCAGCAATGGGAGTACCACCACCCCACATTCCTTTACGAATCTCTCTGGAATGCGGCGGGCTTTGTGGCGCTGCATTTCCTTTCCAAGAAGCGTCAGTATGACGGTCAGATCGCGCTTGGCTATGCGGCTTGGTACGGTCTGGGTCGCGCAATGATCGAGGGATTGCGGACGGACAGCCTTTACTGGGGCCCTTTCCGCGTCAGTCAGGTGTTGGCGCTGGGTAGCTTCATTGTGGCTACCGGCGTACTGATCGCATTGGCATTCTATCAACACGATAAAAATAAGCTTTATGTAAATCGCGCAAATAAGCAGTAAAGACAAAAGCCTCTCCGGGTGGAGAGGCTTTTGATTGCGAATTACAAGTTCAAATTAATAATACACATTTGCAATTGTGTATTATTTGGGGTCTAATTTGCCGATTAAATGTAAAATGTTTTTACAATGCTCCCGTTCCTGTTGGGCAAGCTGCAAAAAGACCGGACCGTATTCCGGGTTGGCAGCTTGGGCTTCGTAGACGGCCATGCACCGCATTTCCCGCCCGTAGCACCGCCGCAGCAGCACCGCCGGATCCTCGGAGAGGGCTTGGGGGACGGTGTGTATCTGACAGCGCTCTCCTGTCAGCAGCCGGAAAATGCCCCGAAGGCAGGAAATGTGCACCTGCTCCTCCTCAAACATTCTGCGAAGCATAGCCCCCTCTTTGCCGCCGAAGCGGTGGGATAGGTGTAAGTAAGCAGAGGCATCGGCCTTTTCCTCTGCAATCAGCTCCGGAAGCTGCCGAAGCTCCGGCTGCGGTGTGTTTTCCTGTACCCGCTGCCAGACCTGCCGTGTCTTTTGATTGATATCCATAAAACCACTCCTTTCAATGCCATACATAAATAGTATATGCCTTACCTCCTGCAAAAAGCAGGGAAAGAGGGGGAGGAAAATATAAATTCGGTACATCATTAATAAAAAGTGTAGGGCGGGGGCTTGCTCCCGCCCTACACATTCTTTGGGATAAAGTTGTAACAGTGAATTGAAAAAAATAGGTCTTTTCTTTTTCGTTCATATGTGCTATAATAAATGGGACTATGAAGAAAGAGAGGCGGTATCTTATGCCGAGAAGAAGCAATAAAGCCCAGGAAATTCTGGAATTTGTCAACGAATTTGTGCAGGAAAACGGCTACGCGCCTTCTATCCGGGAGATCGGCGCAGCGGTGGGACTCAGCTCCACGGCATCCGTCAACTACCATCTGCAGCAGCTGCAGGAAAAGGGGCTTTTGTTGGCTCCCGGCGGAAAGGGCCGCAAGCGGGCTATTGTGACCGCCCAACGCCCCGGTCAAATTCCGGTGGTGGGCGTGGTCACGGCAGGTGTCCCTATTTTAGCTGTAGAAAACCGGGAGGGGACGATGGCTTGGGATGGCGATCCGGGCTGTTTTGCGCTCCGTGTCCGGGGTGACAGTATGATAAATGCCGGTATTCTCAGCGGGGATAAAGTGGTGGTTCGTCCCCAGCAAACCGCTGATGATGGGCAGATCGTGGTGGCGCGGATCGAGGACGAGGCAACGGTCAAACGCCTTTGTCGCAGAAACGGAGAGATCTGGCTAATGCCGGAAAATGACAATTATTCTCCCATTGACGGACGCAACGCGGAAATAATCGGTGTTGTGAAGGCTGTTGTGCGTGAATATTGACAAAAAATTAGGAAAAATCAGTAAAATGGGTTTACATTTTTTATTAATTGTGCTATAATCTTTGCGCAATTTAGAAATCCAATAAAAAATCCGGCAAGAGCCGGGACATACTGAAAGGAGTATACTATGTCTCACAAATACGTTTACCTGTTTACCGAAGGCAATGGCTCTATGCGCGAGCTGTTAGGTGGCAAGGGCGCAAACCTTGCTGAAATGACCAACATTGGTCTGCCTGTTCCTCAGGGCTTCACCATTTCTACCGAAGCCTGCACCAAGTACTACGAGGACGGCTGCCGCATCAATGACGACATCCAGGCTGAAATTATGCAGTACGTTGAAAAGCTGGAAACAATCACCGGCAAGAAATTCGGTGATTTGGAGAACCCTCTGTTGGTCTCTGTCCGCAGTGGCGCCCGCGCATCTATGCCCGGTATGATGGATACCATTTTGAACTTGGGCCTGAATGAGAACGTTGTAAATGTCTTGGCTACCAAGTCCGGCAACCCCCGTTGGGCGTGGGACTGCTATCGCCGCTTTATCCAGATGTATTCCGACGTTGTTATGGAAGTCGGCAAGAAGTACTTCGAGGTCCTTATCGATGAGATGAAGGAAAAGAAGGGTGTTACGCAGGACGTAGAGCTGACTGCTGACGACCTGAAGGAGCTGGCTGGCCAGTTTAAGGCTGAGTATAAGTCTAAACTGGGCACTGACTTCCCCTCTGATCCCGTAGAGCAGCTGATGGGCGCTGTCAAGGCTGTTTTCCGCTCTTGGGACAACCCCCGTGCTAATATCTACCGTCGTGAGAACGACATTCCTTACTCTTGGGGCACTGCTGTTAACGTGCAGTCTATGGCCTTCGGCAATATGGGCGACGATTGCGGCACCGGTGTTGCTTTCACCCGTGACCCTGCTACCGGTAAGCGCGGCCTAATGGGCGAATTTTTGACCAATGCTCAGGGCGAAGACGTTGTTGCCGGCGTTCGTACTCCTATGCCCATCTCCGAGATGGCTGACAAGTTCCCCGAGGCTTTCGCACAGTTCGAAAAGGTCTGCCAGATCCTGGAGAACCACTACCGCGATATGCAGGATATGGAGTTCACCGTGGAAAACGGTAAGCTCTATATGCTCCAGACCCGTAACGGTAAGCGTACCGCTCCCGCTGCGCTGAAGATCGCTTGCGATCTGGTTGACGAGGGTATG
>JAZSDE010000008.1:0-7971 GCA_045531015.1 Faecousia sp. | reverse complement strand
TAGGGCAGCTCCATAATGGTGGACTCGATCTCAAAGGGCCCGATCCGATAGCCGGAGGACTTGATGACATCATCGGCCCGGCCTACATACCAGTAGTAGCCGTCCTCATCCCGCCAGGCCACATCGCCGGTGTGATACATTCCGTCGTGCCAGACCTCTTTCGTCTTTTCCTCGTTGCCATAATAGCAAAGGAAGACACCGCAGGTGGGCGCAGGGTCGGTACGGATGACGATCTCGCCGGAAACGCCGTCAGCAACCGGCTTGCCCTCGTGGTCTACAATATCAATGCCGTAGCCGGGTACAGGCTTGCCCATAGCGCCGGGCTTAATGGCCGTGCCGTAGAGATTGGCAATGCCGAGGGTCATTTCCGTCTGCCCGAAGCCCTCGTGGATACGCAGTCCCGTGGACTTTTCGAACTGGTAGAAGACCTCCGCATTCAGCGCCTCGCCGGCGGTGGTGGCGTGATGAATGGAGGAAAGATCAAAACGGCTCAGATCCTGCTTGATGAGCATCCGATACATAGTCGGCGGCGCGCAGAAGGTGGTGATGTTATATTTCTTAAACATCGGCAGGATCTTCTCCGCGTCAAAGCGGTCAAAGTCGTATGTAAAGACCGCGCCCTCGCAGAGCCACTGGCCGTAGAGCTTGCCCCAAAGGGCTTTTCCCCAGCCGGTCTCGGATATGGTAAAGTGGAGACCGTCCCGTTCCACCTGATGCCAGTATTTGGCGGTCACATAATGGCCGAGGGCATACTTATAGCTGTGGGTAGCGATCTTGGGATAGCCGGTAGTGCCTGACGTGAAGAACATCAGCATCGGATCGTCACCGCAGGGCGCATCCTCTGCCCGGATATACCGGCGGCTGAAAAGACCGTATTCCTCGTCAAAATCGTGCCAGCCGTCCCGTTTTCCACCGACCAAAATTTTTGTTAAAGTCTTACCGCTTACCTTTTCTGCCAGCTCTACCTGACGGGCGGTATCGCCGTCAGCGGTGCAGAGGATGGCGGAAACCCCGCCAGCTTCAAATCGATATGTAAAGTCGTGCTCCACAAGCTGATTGGTGGCGGGAATGGCCACCGCGCCTAATTTGTGCAGACCCAAAATGGCAAACCAGAACTGATAGTGCCTTTTCAGCACCAGCATCACCCGGTCGCCCCGCCGGATACCCAAAGACTTAAAATAGTTAGCGCATTGAGAGGATGCGTCCTTCATATCCTTAAAGGTAAAGCGGCGCTCGGTCATATTGCTTCCAATATGCACCATCGCCAACTTCTCCGGTTCTTTTCGGGCGATGGCATCCACCGTATCAAAGGCAAAGTTATAGCTGTCGGTATCGCCAAATTCCAGTCCCTTCAGCATTCCCTGTTCGTCCTCCAAACCACGGACAAAACGGTTGCAAAGGAGTTCTTCTTTCTTATTCTTGCGGGCAGGCTGGGTGGGCAGACTGAGAGCAGTATCCCGCTTGTCGCTGGCCATGATCATAGAAAGGAACAGGCAGTCCGCCCCTTCAATGGCAATCATTCCGTGAGGCGTGGCGGAGTTATAGAAAATGGAGTCGCCCTCCCGGAGCACCTCCTCGTGGTCGCCGATACGGATACGCATTGCGCCCTTTATCACAAGGTCAAATTCCTGACCGTCGTGGGTGGTGGTGTGGATCGGCTGATCCTGCAGCTCCTCGGAATATTCGTAGTTGACCCAGTAAGGCGTTGCCAGCTTTTGGCGGAACATAGGTGCCATATCGGCGATGGTGATGCCATCCTCGCTGGCAGTGACCATACCTGCGCCCCGGCGGGTGACAGTATAGGCAGAGAGCTTTGCGGTATGACCCTCCAAAAGCTCGGTAAGCTCCAGACCAAAGACCTTGGCGCACTTGTGCATAAAGGAGAAAGGCAGATCCACCGCGCCGGATTCATACTGGGTATAAAGCTCCGGTGAAATTTCTGTCTTCTCAGCCATATCATAAACGGTGTAGCCAACGATCTGCCGCATTTCCCGAATGCGCAGTGCCACATCCATTAGGGGGTTCGTCACATTTTTCATCTCGCTCATAGGTCTTTCCTTCCTTTCCAAACTGTAGGGGCAGCCATCGGTCGTCCGCCTGCCACACCATCGTATTCTCTCGTAGGGGCGAACTGCATTCGCCCGCGGACGGGCAATGCCCGCCCCTACATTCAAATTTCGCCCGCTTGCGGATACCATAATTGTCAATAATCAATTTTTAATTGTAACGAAATAAAAATCGCCTCAAGACATTCTTGAGACGAATAAAAATATCCGCGGTACCACTCAAATTGCAGCCAAATGCCGCCACTTCCGGCTCCAACAAGCCCTACCCCTTAACGCGAGGAAACGGGAGCGCCTACTGATTGTGATTTTTCGGGCTCCGGCTCAGAAGGGATTGGCGCTTGGAACAAAAACTTACCGACTCGCACCTACCGTCGGCTCTCTGAAAAGACCTTGCTCCGGCCGTCTTCATCAATGCCTTTTTAATATATGCATAGAGAATACCACGGCCGCCAGAAAAAGTCAAATGTTTTTCTCCTAAAAACAAACTTTTTTCACAAAATTCCGCTTTCCCCGTTGACAATCCTCTGTCTTTATGGTTAAATATGCCCATATAGGAAAGACTGAGATGGAAATAATACCCTGTTTGGAAGCTGCAGAGAGTCGGTGTTTGGTGCGAGCCGATGCGGAAAACTGGGTGAACTGCTTCCTGAGTCGGCTTTGTGAACCCGAAAGGCAGTAATGAAGCACGGTCGCCCCGTTATCGGCTGTGGATTTATTGGAATCCGAGAGTGGCTTTGTATCCAAAGCAAGCAGGGTGGTACCGCGAATTTTTTCGTCCCTGAAGCCGTAAGGCTTCGGGGACTTTATATTTACCCTCCCAAGGCTCCCTTGTGTAAAGGGAGCTGTCACGCGATCAGCGTGACTGAGGGATTGACAACCCCTCCGTCGCCCTATTCGGTCGACACCTCCCCTTACACAGGGGAGGCTTTCCCAAATCCGTAATTCTCACAAGGAGCGTTTTCTATGAACTGTATCTGCATTACCGACATCACTATGAAGCAGGAGGGCCTTTCCCTCTCTTTTAAGGAGAAATTGGAGCTAAGTAAGCTCCTTGACAGGCTGGGTGTCTCTGTAATCGAACTGCCCGCCATTCAGAACACCAAGACCGACAGTCTGCTCATTAAATCGATTGCCGCCTCCGTAAATTGTGCGCTTTCCGTTCCCGTCGCCCTAGACTGCGGCGATTTGGATGCGGTATGGCAGGCACTGAAAAGTGCAAAGCGCCCCCGGCTGCAGGTCTGCGCTCCGGTGAGTACCGTGCAGATGGAGTACTTATACCATAAAAAGCCGGAGAAAATGCTCCTCGCTATCGAAAATGCCGTAAAGCTCAGCCGCGAAAAGTGCGCAGACATAGAGTTCATTGCCGACGATGCCACTCGCAGCGATGATAGCTTTCTGATTTCCGCCTTGGCCACCGCCATCTCCGCCGGCGCCACCACCGTCACCGTGCGGGACGCATCCGGTGACCTGCTCCCCGAGGAATTTGCCGCCTTTATTCAAAATATCCGACAAAAGCTGCCCGATGCCAACTTAGGTGTCTGTTGCAGTGACGCGCTTTCCCTCTCCGATGCCTGCGCCGTTGCGGCGCTGCAATCCGGCGCAGCGGAAATAAAGGCCGCAGCCTATCCTATCTCCGCCCCCTCCACCGCCAATATCGCCAAAATTCTCTCCCTCAAGGGGAATGTCTTAAACCGTGCCTGTCCGGTAGGTACCACCGAGCTTTCCCGCCTCTGCGATCAGATCGCCCGGATCTGCCGCACAGAAAAAGTAAAAACTGCCGCCCTACCGCCCCTGCCGCCCCACGCTGAGGAACTGATCCTCACCGCCCGGGACGATATGGGTGCTGTGCTGCAGGCCGCGGCTCGGCTGGGCTATGAGCTTTCCGAGGAGGATGGCGCAAACGTCTTTGCCGCCTTCTCCGCCATCGCTGCCAAAAAGGCAGAGGTCAGCGCCAAGGAGCTGGATGCTATCGTTGCCGCCGCAGCTATGCAGGTGCCCGCCACCTACAGCCTCGATAATTACGTCATCACCGCTGCCAGTGCTACCTCCGCCACCGCCCATATGAAGCTTTCCCGGGGTGGCAAGACCTTGGAGGGTGTCAGTCTGGGTGACGGTGCTATTGATGCCGCTTTCCACGCATTGGAGCAGATCACCGGCTGTCATTTCGAGCTGGACGATTTCCGCATTGAAGCGGTCACCGAAGGCCGGGAGGCTATGGGTCAGACCATCGTCAAACTCCGTGCCGGCGGCAAGATCTACTCCGGCAGAGGTATCTCCACCGACATTATCGGCGCATCTATCCATGCCTACCTAAACGCCCTCAATAAGATCGTCTACGAGGAGGAAACGGTATGAAGCTCTCCTTTTCCACCCGGGGCTGGGGGACACTCTCTTGGGAGGAATGGCTGAAAACCGCCCTTTCTATGGGCTTTTCCGGCATTGAAATTTATAACCTCCAAAAATCCCCCCATTTGCAGGAGAAAAACGCCCCCTTTCACCCTCACTCCGCCGGGGCCACTGTCCGTCAGCTGCGGGACAAGCGGCTAAGTATCCCCTGTTTGGATACCTCCCTCGACTTATCTGACGGTATTACCGCTATCGAACCCCTCTTAGCCCTTTTTGACACCGCCAAGGATCTGCGTGTACCCTACGTTTGCGCCTGCGCCCTCCACGACAATGAAGAACTGGTACGAAAAAACCTCCATACGCTTCTGCAAATGGCCGAGCGCCGTCAGGTGACACTACTCATCAAAACCAGCGGCATTTTTGCAAGCACCACCCGTCTGCGCAGACTTCTTGACGACTTTGCTTCTGACCATTTGGCCGCCCTTTGGGATATGCACCATCCCTACCGGGATATGGGCGAAAGCGCAGATGCCACCATCAAGAATTTGGGTGCTTATGTGCGCCACGTCCACTTGCGGGACTCCGACGAAAACAGCTATAACCTCATCGGCGAGGGCACGCTGCCGGTAAAGGATATGATGCGCGCGCTCTCCTCTATCAACTATGACGGCTTCATTTCTCTCGAATGGAAGCCTGAGTGGATGGAAGATTTACAGGATCGGGAGGTCATCTTCCCCCATTTTGTAAGCTTTATGTCCCAGTTCCAAAACCCCCGCTCCAACAAAAAAGCGCTCTACGACAACCACGACCATACGGGCAAGTACATCTGGAAAAAAGATACCCTCATCGACCTGACCTTCCCCCAAGTGCTGGATCGGGTCGTAGAAGAATTTCCCGACCAGTACGCCTTTAAGTACACCACGCTGGACTATACCCGCACCTACCGCCAGTTCCGGGACGATGTGGACAATTTTGCCCGGGCGCTGGTGAGTATGGGCGTAAGGCCGGGTAGTAAGGTGGCCGTTTGGGCAACCAATGTGCCCGCTTGGTACATCACCTTCTGGGCAACCACCAAAATCGGCGCGGTACTGGTGACGGTAAACACCGCCTATAAGATCCACGAGGTAGAGTACTTGCTCCGCCAGTCGGACACCCATACCTTAGTTACCATCGACTCTTGCCTTGACTCCAATTACAAAGAGATCATCGCACAGCTTTGCCCGGAGCTGGAAAATACCAAGCCCGGTGATCCCCTCCACGCAAAACGTCTCCCGTTTTTACGGAACGTTATCACCGTTGGTTACCGGCAAAAAGGCTGCCTCACCTTCGAGGAAGCAATGGCACGGGCTCACGAAACTCCTATTGAGGAAATTCACCGTCTTGCCGCCGCAGTCAAACCCGATGACGTTTGCAATATGCAGTACACCTCCGGCACCACGGGCTTCCCCAAGGGCGTTATGCTGACCCACTATAATGTGGTCAATAACGGCAAGTGCATCGGTGACCGAATGGGACTTTCTACCGCCGACCGAATGATGATCCAGGTGCCTATGTTCCACTGCTTTGGTATGACCCTTTCCATGACCTCCTCTATGACCCACGGCGCGACCATGTGCCCTATGCCCTATTTCTCTGCAAAATCATCCCTCGCCTGCATCAATCAAGAGCGGATCACCTGCTTTAACGGCGTGCCAACGATGTTCATCGCTATGTTTAACCACCCGGACTATCGGAAGACCGATTTTTCCCATATGCGCACCGGCATTATGGCAGGCGCAGGCTGTCCTCCGGAGCTGATGCGCCGAGCCGCCCAGCCGGACGAGATGAATATGTACGGCATCGTCAGTGTCTATGGTCAGACCGAATGCGCTCCCGGCAATACTATGTCCGCCTGGACAGATTCCTTGGATATCCGCACCAATACCGTAGGCTACGCCTTCCCCTATGTGGAGTGCAAAGTAATTAACCCCGAAACCGATGAAGAGGTAGGTATTGGGGAAAACGGTGAGTTCTGCGCCCGGGGCTATAACACCATGAAGGGCTACTACAAAATGCCCGATGCCACCCGGGACACCGTAGATAGCGAGGGCTGGCTTCACTCCGGCGATCTCGCCTGTAAGGACGAAAACGGCTGCTACCGCATCACCGGACGGCTAAAGGATATGATCATCCGGGGCGGTGAGAACATCTACCCCAAAGAGATCGAGGAATTTATCTACACCCACCCGGCCGTTCAGGACGTACAAGTCATCGGTGTGCCGGATAAGAAATACGGCGAGGAAGTGATGGCCTGTATCATCCTGAAAGAGACGGGCAGCATCACCGAGAAGGAAATGACAGACTATATTATGGCAAGTATGGCGCGGCACAAGGTTCCCCGCTATATCCGCTTTGTAGATACTTTCCCCATGAACGCCGCCGGCAAGATCCTCAAATATAAAATGCGGGAAGAAGCCGCCGAATATATCAAAACACTCTAACAAAAAAAGCACCCACCCGGGTGCTTTTTTATTGACAGTTGACAGTGGACAATTGACAATTTTTGATCCTCCCGGTAGGGGCGAGCATCGCTCGTCCGCATTTATTATCTGTTATTTCTTATTTATTATCTATTATCTAATGCTTGCACTTCCCTCTGCACGGCAGTTAGATAATAGAGAATAGCACCCTCGTACAGTACCGTAGGGACACCCCTCTCGGGGTGTCCGTCAAAATGGTGCGCCGTCGGCGGACACCCGGCCGCGGGTGTCCCTACAAACAGGAACTCCCACAGTGTGTGTTCACCGTGGGAGTTAATATTTATTTAATTTCCTGCTCCAAAGCATCAAACTCCGGGGTGCTGAAGAACTCCCCTAACGTAATATCTAAGCCATCACAAAGCTTCTTTAGTGTAACCGCTCCGGGTTTTTTGCTTTTCTCGTTTAAAATGCTGTAAACAGTTGATGGAGAAACACCGGACATACTTGCCAGTTCATTAATGGCAATATGACGATTATCGCAAAGTTCGATAATCCGATTTGCGATTGCTTCCTTTGTATTCACAGCTTCTCCCTCCTTTTTCGATTTATCGCAAATTGAGTTTAACCAAAATTACGATAAATCGTATGGGATATATCGCAATTTTAAGAGAGGTATGTTATAATTGCGATATATCGCAAAACAGGCGGATTAATTATGTCAGCGTGTACATTTTTCGGCCACAAAGATAGCTACCACTTAGACCGCACCCGGCTGTTAGAGACCATCCGGCAGCGGATATTAGAGGGAGACGATATTTTCTATGTAGGCAATCAGGGGGATTTTGACAGCGCGGTGTATCGCTGTCTCAACCAGCTTAGGGAGGAATATCCCCATATCCGGATATGCGTTGTGCTTGCTTACTTACCTACGGAAAAGGACAGGGAGATCCCCGATTCTATGTTCCCGGAGGGATTGGAGATCGTACACCCCAAATATGCTATAGATAAAAGAAATAACTGGATGATAGAAATGTCCCACACCTGCATTTGCTTTATCAACCACACTTGGGGCGGTGCATATAAATTTGCCAAGATGGCCA
>JAZSDE010000002.1:0-5018 GCA_045531015.1 Faecousia sp. | reverse complement strand
CAAGGTGTTTGTTCGTCTTTGCGTTATTCAATTTACAAGGTACATCCAAGCTACCTGAACCGCAGATAGCTTGGTTATTCTAACACCACAATCTCACTTTGTCAAGAACTATTTTCAATAATCTTTAAAATTCTTTTTTATTCTTTCTTCTTCGGTTTCAGCAAACCAAGAAGGGGGAAGAACAGCCAAAGAATAGCGCTTATAATTGCAGAAACTGCCGGATCCATATAGAATCCCGATAGCATCAAGGCTGTGGCTATAATACCGCTTGATACAATCATTCCAATTTCGCGTCCAACCGATTTTGCAATCGTCTTAACCGAACAAAAGAGCATACTGTAAAGTGCAAAATTCCCCACTGTTACGCCAATACTTACAAGTGCCTCAAACCGTTTCGCAATATCAAGTAGCTGCACGCTCTTTGCAGCATCATAAAACGGCCAGGGTAATTGCTCAGCAACTCTCGGAGACAAGGTCCCGGCAATCCAGAGAGAGAGTCCAACTGACATTACAGCAACCGTAGCGAATGGAATCGCCGAGCATCTTTCTTTATTTAAAAAACCGGCAACTGCCGGGAGAATAAGAACCAAAATTATTATTGCCTCAGGGGTTCGCATTTTGGGCTTAAGGTAACTGATTTCCATATCACTAAATCCGAAGAGTATCACTATCCCAATCAAGGCACAAACGACCCAAAACAGAACACTGACCCCATTGGCAGTATTTCTCTCCCCTTTGATCGCAGCAAAACCAGCCAGTGACAGCATTGTCACAGGGATAACTGGAAAGGTCTGTTTGCCTGTCGGCCAGCAATCCGCACTGTATGCGGCAAGCTGGGATAATAGCAGTGTGATCCACAGCGCTTGAACAAAAGCATATACCGGACCTTCCCAATGTCTGCCGTAACGTACAGCGAACCAATTAAGCAAGCCGATTACAAAAGCCGCAAATAAAGTGCCGAGCCAGTTCCCGTCAGAGAAGAACACAAGCGGGCCGGCAAGCGCCGTAACGATCCAAACCGTTAACTGCGCCGATGTGATTCTATCCCTGTTCAATACGGACACTCTCCCCTTCCATAATCAGAAGCGGAATATCCGCTTCCCCTTGTATATATCCGAGCACTGTCGCCCGTGAGGGATGACTTTCCAAATAATTTCCAATCTCCTTATATTTCCCATCCCCTTTAAAATAATAGACCTGACAGGCAGGCCGAATATAGTTCCATAGGGTTACGATCTCTTCTGTGCAGTCCGGTGCAATGAGCAAATAATTCGCAGTATCTAAGAAAATATTGCCCGCAGACGAAAGTCGTAAATTCTGCAATGCTTCCTCAATATTCTCGCCAGAGCCAAGCATCCCGCTGTCCGTCTGCAAGCGCAAGATACCGCCGGCGCGGCTTACGGCCAACACCTCGATTGGGTGGAGCTTTGCTATATCTGTACCGGCAAAAGGCAGCAGTCCTGTTATCGTCACGATCACAATGACAGCTACAAGCAATATAACCTTTTTCATCGTTGATTTCTCCCATCCTCCGGATGAAGTGCCGGATTTCTGTTTTTTCTTTTAAAATGCCGGGGGCGAAGCAGGGACATATTGCGCCAATGACTATACGGAGCCAAATAAGACATTCCCAAACTCGTAAGACCCGAAAGATGGATAACCAGCGCAATCAGTCCAACCGTAACACCGAACAAACCTGCAAGTGCGCCGAGAATCGCTAAGATAAACCGCCAAATCCGGACAGCTTCGGCAAAATCCCGGTTCGGCTGCACAAACCCGCAAATACCCGCAATACTGACTGCGATAAGTGCTGCCGGAGAAATGAGCTTCGCCTCCACCGCAGCAGTTCCGATAACAATACCGCCAATGATAGAAACAGATTGCCCAATTGCTCGCGGCAAATGAATACCGGACTCCTGCAACAGCTCGAAGGCCACGAGTAATCCGAGCACCTCCACCGCCGTTGAAAACGGAACAAAAGCTTTGCTCTCAATAATCGACCGCAGTAGCGGCAGCGGTATCATCTCTTGATGGTGTATCGCCATCGCCACATACACACCAGGAAGTAACAAACTAAGGAAAAGCCCAATATACCGCAAAACACGGATACAGGATGCAGATACATAATCGATACTGTGATCCTCCGGACTTTCCATAAAATAGCCTACATCCACAGGTGCCAAATAACCAAGGGGCAAACCGTCCACCAAAAGGCCCACGCGTCCTTCTAAAATTCCCTGACAAAACCGATCTGTCCGTTCTGTGTATTGTAGCAGTGGAAATGCAGTGGGGCGCGACCCCGTTACATATTCTTCTACACTTGCGGGATATAGAAGTCCATCAATATCAATTTGATTGAGCCGCTCCTTCATACGTGCGACCAACATAGAATCTGTAATTCCATCTAAATACACGACTGCAACATTTGTAAGCGTCCGTCTGCCAACTGTCGTTTCGTAAAGGCGAAGATCAGGACTGCGTAAGTGTCTGCGGATATAGCTTGTGTTGGAGCGAATGGTTTCTACAAAAGCATCCTTAGCACCCTTTACCGTGCTTTCCACCTCAGGGGCAGATGTGCCGCGCTTATCCGGCGTCTTCACCTCAAACCCGATTGCGCCAACAGCAGGAAATAAAACAACGCAAAAGCCGTTTACCAGCAGCTTTGCCGCGGTATCCAAATCACTGCACTGTACAGCCACATTATTATATATGGCACCTTTTAGCGCTTTCTCATAAAGATCTCGCATCGTGTCACCCTGCAAATGATTCACAATCGGCTTAAATATATAATCCGATGCGTAAGCAGATGCGATCAGGCCGTCGATTGCATAAGCAAATACCCTATGCACACCGCACAGAAGCTCCCTGCGCATAAAATCTGCCGCACCCTGAAATATTCCACTTATATTTTCATCATTCAGTTCCCCGGAATATACGCGCATACACTCACCTCAAATGTAGTATGCCTGCAAAAACTTGGGTTATGTGAAATATTGCATTTTTCTGCAGAGAGTGATATGATAACAAAAACAAAAGGGAGTATTTCTATGTCACACACTATCGCTGCCATCTCTACCGGGCAAGCAGTCAGCGCAATCGGAATATTGCGGCTCAGCGGCAACGACTGCGCAGAAATTGCCAACTCTGTATTTACATTACAAAATAATAAGCCTTTGAAAGAAGCGCCCAACCGAAAGCTGATGTTAGGTACGCTCCGGGACAGAAACGGCAGAGTCATCGACCAGTGTATGGCCGTTTATACCCGTGCGCCCCACACGTATACCGGTGAGGATACCGTGGAAATCCAGTGCCACGGCTCCCCCGCTGTGCTTGCAGCCGGATTGGATGCTTTGTTTGCCGCTGGCGCGCAGCCCGCAAAGCGGGGCGAATTTACGAAACGGGCATTTTTAAACGGACAGCTTGGTCTTAGCCAAGCGGAAGCCGTCATCGACCTCATTGAAGCAGAAACCGCCGATGCCGCCGCCAATGCCGCCGGGCAGGTTGGTGGCGTACTGCAAAAGAAGCTCTCCCCTATTTATGATAATCTTACCAATCTCTGCAGCCATTTCCACGCGGTTCTTGACTATCCCGATGAGGATATTGAGGACTTCGGCCTGGAGCGGTACAGCGGCGCACTTCGCACCTCTGCAAAAGAGCTTTATGCCCTCCTGCAAACCTACGGCCAAGGCCGTATTTTAAAGCAAGGTGTAGCTGCCGCCATTGTAGGCAAACCCAACGTTGGTAAATCCAGTCTGCTTAACGCCCTTGCCGGCTATGAGCGCGTTATCGTAACGGAGATCGCAGGCACTACCCGGGATACCGTGGAGGAATCCGTTATGGTGGGCAACACCCGCCTGCGACTCATCGATACAGCAGGCATCCGGGACACCGATGACCGTATCGAAGCCATTGGTGTAGAACGCTCCAAACGGGCTGTTGAAAACGCTGACCTTGTCCTCTTCGTATGCGATGGATCCAAGCCACTTACCGATGAGGATCGGGATGTGATCCGTGTCTGTATGGATGCAGAAAACGCCATTGCCCTTATTAACAAGTCTGACATTGGCTCTGTTGTTGTTCCCTCCGATCTTCCTTTTATGCAAGTGATCTTTATTTCCGCGGAGACCGGGGTGGGCCTCGATCAGCTTGCCGATGTGATTGATATGATGTTTGCAAATGAAACACCGTGTGATGGCTCTATTCTGACCAATCCCAGGCAGTTCGATGCCATCCGCCGGGCCTATGAAGGTATGCGCAATGCGTTGCAAGGCCTGAAGCTTGGGCTCTCTCCGGATGCGGTGCTTACCGATGTGGAAATTGCGATGGCGGCGATCGGTGAGGTGACCGGCAATACGGTACGCGAAGATATTACAGCGCGGATATTTGAACGTTTTTGTGTAGGAAAGTGATATAAAATGATCTATCTTGATAATTCAGCTACCACACGCCCCTGTGCGGAAGCCGTGGAAGCTATGCATCTTGCGATAACAGAGGGTTGGGGAAACCCAAGTGCGCTATACGGTTTTGGTATTAATGCCGCGGATAATCTTCGCATCGCCAGAAGCAAGGTCGCATCTGCACTGGGCGCAGAACCGAACCGTGTTTTCTTCACCTCCGGCGGCACAGAGGCAGACAACTGGGCGATCTTTGGAAGCATTCGCCGTATGGGTAAACGCGGTAAGCATATCATTACAACAGGAATTGAACATCCTGCTATAATAAACTGCACGAAAAAACTCCAAGAAGACGGCTATGAGGTAACTTATCTGCAACCAGATGAAGCCGGCAGAATTGGGCTTGAAGATTTGAAAGGCGCGCTGCGAAAGGACACCATTCTTGTTTCCATTATGATGGTCAACAACGAAACGGGCGCAGTGATGCCCATCGAAAAGATGGCAAAGCTCACCCACCGTCTATGCCCGGACGCCATCTTCCATACCGATGCTGTTCAGGGCTTTCTCAAAGTCCCCTTTCAAGCAAAAACCTTGGGGGCCGACCTTATCAGCATTTCTTCCCAT
>JAZSDE010000091.1:0-3950 GCA_045531015.1 Faecousia sp. | reverse complement strand
AGTATCTTATCGGTCGGCTGGTGTATTCCAACCTTTACAACCTGGGCATTCTGGATGAGATGAAGCAGATCTTTGCTGAGCACGGCGTGGATTTGGCGATCCTGGAGGATGTGGAGGATGCAGCCCTGGGTAACGGCGGCTTGGGTCGTCTGGCAGCCTGCTTCCTGGACAGCGCCGCCAGCACCAACATTCCGCTGACCGGCTACGGTCTGCGTTACCGCTTCGGACTTTTCAAGCAGAAGTTCGATGCCAACGGCAGCCAGATCGAGACTGCCGACGACTGGGCAAAGTACGGCGATCCCTGGTCCTACCGCCGGTATAACCACACCGTAAAGGTGCAGTTCCCGGACCATACGGTCCTGGCTGTGCCCTACGATGTTCCCGTTATCGGTTACGGCACCGAGAACATCGGCACCCTGCGTCTGTGGCAGTGCGAAGCTGAGCAGGAGCTGGACTTCAACGCCTTCAACAACCAGGAATACCTGCGGGCCCTGGAAGCCAAGAACAAGGCTGAGGATATTACCCGTGTTCTGTACCCCAACGATTCCACCTGGGACGGCAAGCGTCTGCGTATCAAGCAGCAGTACGTCCTGTCCTCTGCATCTCTGCAGGATATGCTGCGGGTCTATAAGTCCGTCCACGGCACGGATATGTCCCATTTTGCTGAGTTTTACTGTGTTCAGCTCAACGATACCCACCCGGCTATGTCCATCCCCGAGCTGATAAGACTTCTGATGCTGGAGGGTATGGACTTTGAGCAGAGCTTCTGCATCGCCCAAAAGACCTTCTGCTACACCAACCACACCGTTATGGGCGAAGCACTGGAAAAATGGGATCTGGAGCTGATGCGCAGCGTTGTGCCGGAGATCGTGGAGATCATCCTGCGGATCGACAACCGGCTCAAGAGCGAAAATCCCCACCTCTTTATCGTTCGGGATAATACCGCCCATATGGCAAACCTGAGCATTTATGCTGCCAGCTATATTAACGGTGTGGCAGAGATCCACTCGGAAATTCTGAAAAATGACGAGTTTAAGGATTGGTATGCAGTTTATCCCGACCGCTTCCAGAATAAGACCAACGGCGTGACACCCCGTCGCTGGATGGGTCTGTGTAACCCCGAGCTGAGCCAGCTCATCAAGTACCGCATCGGCAGCGATTTTTTGAAGGATCTGAGCGAGCTGAACCGCTTGAAGCCCCTCATTGACGACGATCTGGTGCGCCAATTTAACGCCATCAAGCGGCAGAAGAAGGAGCAGCTTTGCGCCGTGCTCCATAAGCAGGAAAATATCATCCTGAACCCGGACTTTATGTTCGATGTACAGGTTAAGCGGCTTCACGAGTATAAGCGCCAGCTGCTCAATGCGTTGTCCATTGTGGATATCTACTTCCGCCTGAAAAACGGGGAGCTGCCTGACTTCCAGCCTACCGTCTACCTGTTTGGCGCAAAGTCTGCCCCCGGCTATGCCCGTGCAAAGGCGGTCATCCGCTATATCAACCGGATCTCCCGGATGATTAACAACGACCCCGATGTCCACGAAAAGCTGAAAGTGGTCTTTGTGCAGAACTATAACTGCTCCTATGCTGAGCATATCATCCCGGCAGCGGATGTGTCTGAGCAGATCTCTCCTGCAGGCACGGAGGCTTCCGGCACCGGTAATATGAAGCTGATGCTCAATGGCGCGGTGACTCTGGGCACTTTGGACGGCGCAAACGTAGAGATCGTCAAGGAAGCCGGTATGGAAAATAACTATATCTCCGGTGCGACGGTGGAGGAAATCAACAATGTGAAGGACAGCTATTATGCCCGTGGCATTTACGATAGCAATCCCTATCTGCACCGCGCCATCGACACCTTGGTGGACGGCACCGTTCCCACCGACGACAGCCAGCGGGAGCTGTACCACGCGCTTTTGGACGGTACCCACTGGCACAAGGCAGACCACTACTTCCTGCTTCTGGATTATCAGTCTTATTTGGATGCCAAGCTCCGTGCAAATCGGGATTATGCCGATCGGATCGCCTTTGGCCGCAAGTGCCTTGTAAATGTGGCAAGCGGTGCAAAGTTCTCCTCCGACCGTACCATCGCCCAGTACGCCCAGGAGATCTGGCACGTCGAGCCTACAAAGTAATAGAAAAAGAGCAAGCACAATTTCGTGCTTGCTCTTTTTAGTTGATAATTAAGAATTGACAATTGTGGTGTCCGCAAGAGGACGGATTTACATTTGTAGGGAACGGATTTATCCGTTCCATTTGCGGAATGCATAAATGCATTCCCTACGGCGTTACCCAATGGCACCGTAGGGACACCCGTCCTCGGGTGTCCGCAGATGTTCAACCTATTTTAGATTAAATGTCAATAATCTGTTTCAGGTTATTGTAGAATATCCTGTAAATTAGGGGGTGTAATTTATGTACAGACGGATTCGTGATTTGCGGGAAGACCACGATTTGACACAGCGGCAGGTGGCCCAAATGCTCGGAATGTCGCAAACTGGGTATTCGAAATATGAGACCGGTGAAAATGATATTCCCACTGCTATCCTTATTAAACTGGCGAATTATTATAAAACCTCGGTGGACTATCTTTTAGGAAGAACAGATATAAAATAAAAAAGAGCAAGTGCGTTTTGCACTTGCTCTTTTTAGTTGACAGTTGAGAGTTGACAATTGCGTTAGCCCTCGGCAACGACGATTTCCTTTAATGTCAGGCCGGGGTTGCGGCGGCAGGTGAAGTCGATGGCCCAGAAGCTGTTAAAGACCAGCAGCTTTCTGCCCTTATAGTCTTCCAGCAGCTCTGCATCGGAGCCGAGATTCAAATCGCTGTAATCCACAGGGCAGTGATCGATGAGGCGAATTTCCTCATAGGGGAGCATTTCCATCCGCAGGTCTACGCCGTACTCGTTTTTCATCCGGTACTGGAACACTTCAAACTGCAGTGTACCCACAACGCCCACGATAACCTCTTCCATACCGGAATTGGGTACTTTGAAAATCTGAATGGCACCCTCTTGGGCGATCTGCTCCGTGCCCTTGACGAACTGCTTCCGCTTCATGGAGTCCTTGGCAGAGACACGGCAGAAATGCTCGGGTGCGAAGGTGGGGATGCCGGAATAGAGGAATCTCTTTCCGGGGACGGTAATGGTGTCACCGATGGAGAAGATGCCCGGGTCAAAGACACCGATGACGTCACCGGCATAGGCTTCCTCCACGATCTCTCGCTCTGCCGCCATCAGCTGCTGGGGCTGGGAAAGACGCATCTTTCTGCCGCCCTGCATATGGTAATACTCGGTATCCCGCTGGAATTTGCCGGAGCAGATACGCATAAAGGCAAGACGGTCACGGTGGGCCTTGTTCATATTCGCCTGAATCTTAAAGACAAAGGCGGAAAAATCGGGGTCAAATGTGTCAACCACGCCCTGATCGGAAACCCGGGACAGGGGAGGGGGTGTCAGCTTTAAGAAGTTTTCCAGGAAAGGCTCAATGCCGAAGTTTGTCAGGGCAGAGCCGAAGAAAACAGGGGAGAGCTGACCGTGGCGCACAGCCTCCATATCCATCTCCCGGCCGGCAGACAGCAGCTCTACATCGTCAATAAGCTGCTGGTGCTTGGAAGCAGAGTCCAAGTACGCCGCAACAACGGGATCGTAGAGGTCGATCTCCTGCTTGGCTGCTTTGGACTTGCCGTTCAGGCCGGAAAAGAACAGTAATTGGCTCTTTTCCCGGTCATAAACGCCCATAAAATCCTTGCCGGAGCCGATGGGCCAAAGTCGGATCGTAGCCATGTCGTTCTGTGTGCCAAGGAGTTGCAATAGTTGCTTGTCTTCCTAAGACCGCTTGGCCTCCGACTTCTTGGCTGCTTTGGACTTGCCGTTCAGGCCGGAAAAGAACAGTAATTGGCTCTTTTCCCGGTCATAAACGCCCATAAAATCCTTGCCGGAGCCGATGGGCCA
>JAZSDE010000108.1:0-9432 GCA_045531015.1 Faecousia sp. | reverse complement strand
TATCGTTGTGGACGTGCAGTGCATCTTCCCCGCACTGGGTCCCCTCAGTAAGTGCTTCCACACCAAGTTTATCACCACTTCTCCCGTTGCCCGTATTCCTGACTCTGAGTTCATTCAGTTCTCCGCTGAGACTGCTGACGTCAGCGCAAAGGCAATCGTGAAGATGGCCATTGAAAACTTTAAGAACCGTAACCATGAGCTGGTACATATTCCCAACCAGAAGCAGAAGGCAAGAGTCGGTTACTCCGTCGAAGCCATCAAGAAGGTTCTGGACGGTGTTGCCAACTCTCAGCTTGACGAGTTCGGTACTACCAAGCCCCTGATCGAGTGCGTACACTCCGGCGTCATCCGCGGCGCTGTGGCTATGGTTGGCTGTAACAACCCCAAGGTTCGTCCCGACACCGCTCACATCGGTCTGATGAAGAAGATGCTGGAGAACGACATCATCGTCATTACCACCGGCTGCTCCGCGCAGGCTGCTGCTAAGGCAGGTCTTATGGATCCTGTTCAGGCTAAGGAATACTGCGGCGCAGGTCTGAAGCGTGTTTGCGAGCTGGCGGGTATTCCTCCTGTTCTGCATATGGGCTCTTGTGTTGATATTTCCCGTATGATGGTCCTGGCTTCTGATATCGCTAAGGACTGGGGTATCAATATTTCTCAGGTTCCCGTTGTCGGCTGTGCGCCCGAATGGATGAGTGAAAAGGCTGTCTCCATCGGTAACTATGTTGTTGCTACCGGCATTGAGACCTTCCTGGGCGTTGATCCCTACTCCAAGGGCTCTACTGAAGTCACCGAGCTGCTGCAGGGCGAGAATGGTATTAACCAGTGGGTCGAGGCTAAGTTCGTAGTCGATACCGACATTGAGTCCTTGGGCGACAAGATGATCGCTTGCATCGAAGCAAAGCGTGCTGCTCTGGGCATCTAAACTATGAAGATCGCCATTACCGGAAAGGGCGGCGTGGGTAAAACCACCCTCTCTTCCACCTTGGCAAGGCTGTACGCCGACGAAGGCCGTACCGTCCTTGCCGCCGATGTAGACCCGGATGCCAATTTGGGTCTTGCGCTGGGTATGACCCAGGAGGAAGTGGATGAAATCATCCCCATCTCCCGGATGCGGACACTGGTGGAGGAGCGGACAGGCGCAACTGCCGCTAATAAATTCTTCAAGCTCAATCCCTATGTAGCGGATATCCCCGAAATCTACGCCAAGGAGATCAATGGCGTAAAGCTGCTCGTAATGGGCACTGTGGATGTAGGCGGAAGCGGCTGTGTCTGTCCCGAGCACGTGATGCTAAAGGCCATCCTCTCCAGCCTGACCTATCGAAAAAACGATGTGGTCATTATGGATATGGAAGCAGGCCTTGAACATTTGGCTCGCGGAACAGCAGCCAATATGGATCAGTTTATCGTGGTCATCGAGCCCGGTGCCCGCAGCGTTCAGACCTACCGCAACGTAAAGCGGCTGGCTTCTGACTTAGGCGTAAAAACCGTCCGGGTGGTTGCCAATAAGGTAAGAAACGATGATGACGAGGCGTATATTCGCTCTGTCATCCCGGAAGAGGACCTGCTGGGCTGTATCCACTACAATCAGGATGTGATCGAGGCTGACCGTCAGGGAAAATCCCCCTACGATTTTAGCCCGGATGCAATTGAAGAAATACGGAAAATCAAAGCCATTTTGGATAAAGATGAATAAATAAGGAGGAAATACCGTGACACTTTTTGATAGAGTATTCGGCGGTAACGACTACAACTATGCGCGTACCGTAGCCGCCATTGATGCAGCCATCGCTAAGTTTGGCGAGGCTGAACCCGTAGCATTCCCCAACACTGCCTATAATCTGCCGTGCTACTACTCCATCACCGGCAAAAAGATCAATAACCTGGGCGAGCTGAAGGCTGCTCTGGAAAATGACATTAAGCCTATGATGACCCGCAACCCCCGCCTGCAGGATGCTTTCGACAGCGGTATCGCTTCTGCTCTGTGTGCAGAGTTCTTGGAGGTTCTCAAGTACATCGGCGGAAACGAGCCCTACACCGAGCCCGAAATGGGCTTCCTGACCGACTCCTTCGTTCGTAATCTGGGCCTGCCTCTGGTTACCGGCGACATCCCCGGCGTTGCCGTTATCATCGGCGGAGCTGAGGACCCTGCCGAGACGGTGGCTCTGGCAAAATCCTACCAGGCACAGGGCATTCTGGTTACACTGACCGGCGATTCCATCAAGCACTGCTATGATGCCGGTATGAATCTGGGCGAAGGCGTGCGTGTTGTACCCCTCGGCTATGAAATGCAGTCCGTCATCCATGTTGTTTCCGTAGCTCTGCGTGCAGCGCTGATCTTCGGTGCCATCACCCCCGGCGACACCAAGGCTCTCTACAAGTACACCATGGACCGCGTTAAGGCATTTGTCAACGCCTACAAGTCCCTCTCCGACGAGATCGTTTCCTACGGTGCAGGCGCGATCTGCCTGGGCTTCCCCGTTATCTCCAACGAGACTGAGAATATGTTCCGTGTTCCCAAGTCCCTGATCCAGCAGCTTGATACCTCCAAGTGGAACGCAACTTCTCTGGAAGCCCGCGACATCAAGCTGAAGATCACCAAGATCGACATTCCTGTTTCCTACGCCACCGCCTTTGAGGGCGAGATCATCCGTAAGGGTGATATGCAGGTGGAAGTGGACGGCTCCCGTGTGGACTGCTTCGAGCTGGTGCAGACCAAGGAGATGCAGGAGATCGAGGATCACAAGATCACTGTTATCGGACCCGAGATCGACGAGATCCCCGTCGGCGCCAAGATCTCCCTCAGCTACACCATCGATGTTGCCGGCAAGGCTATGCAGCCTGACTTCGAATCTGTTATGGAGCGTAAGATCCACGCTTGGCTCAACTGCATCGAGGGCGTTATGCACACCGGTCAGCGTGATATGATCCGTGTTCGTATTTCCAAGGCTGACTTTGAAGCCGGCTTCAAGTTCCGTCATCTGGGCGAGGTTCTCTACGCCAAGGTTATGAGCGAGTTTGAGGCTGTTGCGGACAAGTGTCAGGTTACCATCGTGGTGGATGCCGAGCAGAACAAGGTGCTGCGCGCTAAGGCAAACGAGATCTTCAATGCCCGTGATGCCCGCCTTGCTTCTATGACCGACGAATCCGTCGATGTGTTCTACACCTGCATTATGTGTCAGGCTTTCTCCCCCAGCCACGTATGTATCGTTACGCCCGAGCGTCTGGGTCTGTGCGGTGCCGTTTCCTGGCTGGACGCAAAGGCTACGCAGGAGTTGGATCCCCACGGTCCCTGTCAGCCCATCCTCAAGACCGGCTGTCAGGACGAGCGTCTGGGTCGTTACGACTCTATGGACGAAGCTGTCAATAAGTACTCCCACGGTGCTGTTGAGAAGATCACTCTGTACTCCCTGTTCCAGGATCCTATGACCTCCTGCGGCTGCTTCGAGTGTATCTGTGGCGTTGAGCCTTGCTCTATGGGCGTTGTTATCACCTGCCGTGAGCACGCCGGTCTGACACCTTTGGGTATGAGCTTCTCCGATATGGCTTCTATGACCGGTGGCGGTGTGCAGACCCCCGGCTTTATGGGCCACGGCAAGCACTTCATCTCCTCCAAGAAGTTCATCGCCGCTGAAGGCGGCCCCGCCCGTATTGTCTGGATGCCCAAGATGCTGAAGGATCAAATGCGTGGGCGTCTGGGTGCTACTGTTCTGGAAATGTACGGTGTTGAGAACTTCACCGATATGATCGCTGACGAAACCGTCTGCAACGAGGATCCCGAGCAGCTGCTCAGTTACCTTGCTGAGGTTGGCCACCCTGTTCTGGGCATGGAACCCTTCGATATGTAATTCCTACAAAAATCCCCAACTCGCCCGAGTTGGGGATTTTGTTTCCTGTAGGGGTCGGCGCCTCGACGACCCGGCTTCTACAGCACACCGATGTAAGCAGTCGTAGGGAATGCATTTATGCATTCCGCATTTCATAGCAAACCTTGAGGGAATGGATAAATCCATTCCCTACAGCCGCACCACCGAAAGAAATTGTAGGGGAGGTGTTTTGTCTCCCGTTTATGCGGGGAGCGCGTCCCTTACGGAAGATCATCCTCCTGAATTTCCGGCAGCTGCTCTAACTGCCGTATCCAGTCAAGGAGGAACTTGTATAAGTAATCCTTGGAAACAAATTCCTTTTCTTTCAGTTCTCCCTGCACAAATTCCGGGCAGGCTTTTTGATGGGGTTTCCTGTTTCTTAAATGGGGATGCCCGCAATGCCCACATTGTAAACGATAAATTTTCTTTCCATCTAACCCATAGTGTTGGTAAAAATATTTGCAATTTTGACAAGTTTGGTTTTCCATAACTATCACCTCATCAACAGCATATCACAGATTTTTAGATTTTGAAGAATTTAGAGTTATAAACTCTATGTTTATTATAATATAATAGTGTAGGGGTCGGCGCCTCGACGACCTGGCAGTAAAATGTCACGATTTATCGCTGTTTCCGGCAAATTCGCAACATTTTAAGGCGGGCCGTCGAGGCGCCGGCCCCTACAAATAGGCTTTTTGACAGTCTCGCCTTCCCCAAGGGGGAAGGTTTTTGTTGCTAATTTTGCGGATTTGTGGCATAATCAAGAAAAAAAGAAAAGGGGTATCCCTATGCGAGAGATAAAAAAGGTTTCCGATTCCTTTACGGAGCAGCAATATCTGATTTGCCCTGCCCATATCAACCACTACGGACGGCTTTTTGGCGGTCAGCTTCTCAAATGGATCGATGAGCTTGCCGGCATCGTTGCCATTCGCCATTGCGGCGGCACGGTTACGACTGCCGCTATCGATAACTTGCAATTTAAAGCACCGGCCTATACCGGCGATATGATCGTTCTGCAGGGTATGGTCACTTATGTGGGACGCACCTCTATGGAAGTGCGGGTAGACACCTACCGGGAAGCTTTGGACGGCAAGCGGGAGATGATCAACCGGGCATATATCGATATGGTCTGTATCAACTGTAAGGGAGAGCCTACGGAAGTACCGGAGCTGCTGCTTGAAACAGAAGAACAGAAACAGGAATACGAAGCCGCCAAAAAGCGCAAACAAATGCGAAAACAGCGCCGCCAAGAGGGCTTTTAAGAATAAAAATATCCGCATCTTTTGATGCGGATATTTTTATTCTCCTTTAACTCTGGCTTCGATGCGCTTTAAGGCATATTCCATCGCCTTATAGACGCTTTCGGGCACTCGGTCCATATAATTGTTTTCGTAGGCCGCCATCGTCTCTTTAATTCGCATTACCCGCAGATCACGAAATTCCTGCCGGACGGTGAAAATGGGGGTGTAGCTGTAATTTGTGACCTGTGTTTTGCCGGTTTGGTGATCCTTAGTGATCTCCAAATTGAGTATAATGGAGTATTCCGAGCCTGCCCGGGTGGCATCTCCGAAGAAATCGCCTAAGGAGTAGGCCACAAACGTGCCTGTTTCCTTATCAAACTCCAATTTTTGCACATAGTGGGGATGATTGCCGATGATCACATCTGCACCGTTTTCCTGCAGCAGCTTTTTGATCTGCTCCTGACTTTTGCTGATGGAGTCATTGAACTCGCTGCCCCAATGGAGCATCGCCACCACAATGTCCGGCTTAGCGGCATTTACGTTTTTCATTACCCGGGTGATGCCCTCGGTGTCTACCTGCTGATAAGTGCTGTCGTAATCCTTATAAAGGAGATTGATACAGCCTTCGCTGCCTGCAGGGAGCGTCATTCCGTCCATACCCTTGGTAAAGGCCACAAAAGCAATGCGAACGCCTTGTACCTCCATTAAGGTAAATCCCTTTTCCTTTTTTGCTTCCTCGGGATTCCGGTATGCGCCCAAGGGCACAAGACCGGCGTGCTGCGTGGTGTCCAGAGTGGAAACAAGACCGGCCATACCGCCGGAAATAGAGCAGGAATTTGCAAGCTGTAAAAGGTCTACACCTGCGGCCGCTAACGCCTTCGCCAGTGTTGCAGGTGCGCTGCGGCTTTCGCTGCCGTAGGGCTCGCCGTAGAAATTGCCCTCAAAATTCAGTACCGTCAGATCGGCATCACTGAGCAGCGGAAGCACATCCATAAAAGCCTTTTGAAAGTTGCCGCTGCTGCCCGCCGCATCCACCACATCGTCCGTAATATTCAGATCCCCGCCGGCGGATAGATGAATTACTGTTTTGTCCCCGCCGTCAGGGTTTTGTTGTGCGCTATTGCCGCCCATCAGCATGGCGGCGATTACAACACCTATAATACACACCACTGCCAGCGTAAGCGGAAGCCATAAATTGCGCCTTTTCGCCCTGCGGGGCGGCCTTTTTTCGTTTTTGGGTTCGTTTTCCATTGTCATTTCCTCCCCACAGATTAGGTTTATTATACTATATCCCGCCCCTTTACACAAGTACTAACTTTACAGAATGGCGGATCTGTTGTAGAATAGGAAAGTAAGGAGGTGATGCTGTGGCAGCACCTGTGGGCAGATTTGCCCCGACCCCCTCCGGGAGAATGCATTTGGGAAACATCTTTGCGGCCTTGGTGGCTTGGCTTTCTGTCAAAAGCAAAAACGGACAGCTTATTTTGCGGATGGAGGACATCGACACCCAGCGCACCAGCGCAGAATTTGCGGAAATTCTGCGGGACGATCTGCTTTGGTTGGGATTACCTTGGGACGAGGAGACACCGGCGCAAAGTACACGAAGCGCCATTTATGACCGATATTTTGCTATATTAGCGGAAAAAGGGCTGTTATTTCCCTGCTACTGCACCCGCAGTCAGCTTCACAGTGTCAATGCGCCTCACGCTTCCGATGGCACTTATGTCTATCCCGGCATCTGCCGGAATCTGACGAAAGAACAACAGGCGGCTTTTGGGAGAACGCCTGCTTGGCGTGTAAAAGTTCCCGACCGGGAATATATAGTAAATGACCTTTGCCAAGGCCTTTACCGTGAGAATTTGCTGGCAGATTGCGGTGATTTTGTGGTGCGCCGGGCAGACGGGGTCTATGTCTATCAGCTGGCTGTGACAGTGGATGACGGAGAAGCGGGCGTTACCGAGGTGGTACGGGGGCAGGATCTTTTATCCTCTGCGCCCCGGCAGATGTATTTGCAGGAGCTGTTTGGCTTTTCGCAGCCGGCATACGGCCACGTACCGATGCTTCTTGCACCGGATGGCAGACGGCTCAGCAAACGGGATAAGGATCTGGATTTAGGTTATCTCCGGGCGCACCTTTCCCCGGAGCGGCTCATCGGTACCCTTGCCTACTCAGCCGGGCTGATCGACAGGGAGGAAGCCATTTCTGCCCGGGAACTATCCGCCGAATTTTCTTGGGAAAAGCTAAGGGGCAATGCTATTACGATGACGGATACCCTGTTTAATAACAAATAAACCTATCTTTTTTCACAACATTATGTTATAATAAAGAAAAATGCAAAGGAGGTAATTTTATGAAGAAACCTGTTCTTGTGGTTATGGCAGCCGGTATGGGTAGCCGTTACGGCGGTCTCAAGCAGATCGACCCGGTGGGCAGCCACGGCGAAGCAATCTTAGATTACTCTCTATTTGACGCCTATGAAGCAGGTTTTCAAAAAGCAGTTATCATTATAAAAGAAGCAATTCGCGCAGATTTTATGGAGCTTGTAGGCAAGCGCTTGCAAAAATGCCCGATGGAGATCGTCTATGCCTATCAGGAGCTCCATAAGCTACCGGAGGGCTATTCTGTTCCTGAGGGACGTGTGAAGCCTTGGGGTACCTGCCACGCAGTGCTCTGCGCTAAAGAGGAAATTGACGGTGCGCCTTTTGCGGTCATCAATGCGGACGATTATTACGGAAAAGATGCATTTAAAGTCATTTATTCCTACTTAAACGGCCTTTCAGACAGTGACGAGGGTAAATACTGTATGGTGGGCTACGAGCTTGGCAACACCGTTACCGACTACGGTTCCGTATCCCGGGGCGTCTGTGAGGTAAGCGAGGATGGCTATCTTTCTGATATTGTGGAACGTACACAAATCGAAAAATATGATAGCGGAATCCACTTTACCACAGACGATGGCGCAACGTGGGGAGAACTGTCCTTTGACACCACTGTATCTATGAATATGTTCGGCTTTACCCCCGGATTTTTGGAGGCGACGGTGGCAGGCTTCCCGGTATTTTTGGAGAACCAAGTTCCTCAAAACCCGATGAAAGCAGAATATCTCCTGCCCCGGATGGTGGATCAGTATATGAAGGCGGGCAAAGCTACCGTGAAAGTGCTCCACTGCGCGGATAGATGGTACGGCGTGACCTATGCGGCAGACAAGCCCATCGTAGTGGATGCTCTGAAATGCTTTACGGAGGAAGGAAAATACCCCGACGGTCTTTGGAAGTGAAATGTTGGAAAATATGTGACATATATCACATCGATACTTGCGGTTTTCGGTTATACTAACAGTACAAAAAGAAAACAAGGAGGAAGCGAATATGTCAGCGATCCAAGTAAGTAAAGAAAATTTTCAGGAAATCGTATTAAATGCGGATAAAAAGGTGCTGCTGGACTTCTGGGCGCCTTGGTGCGGCCCCTGCCGGATGGTACTTCCTGTGGTGGAAGAGATCGCAGAGGAACGGGACGACATTGTGGTAGGAAAAGTGAATGTGGACGAACAGCCGGAGCTGGCAAACCGGTACGGCGTTATGACCATCCCTACGCTGATCGTTTTTGAAAACGGCGAAGAACAGCAACGCTCCGTCGGCGCAAAGAACAAAAAAGCAATTCTCAATATGGTAGACTAACAAAACGCACCCAGCAACTGGGTGCGTTAAAACTTTCAAAAAAACCACGTCATTGCGAGGAGCGAAGCGACGTGGCAATCTCCTTTGATTGTTATTTTCGGTAAAGCATTTCGTCATCCACCGGGATGCTGCCATTGGTGGCTTCGTATTCTTTGACGCAAATTTGCGCGAGGTATTCGAGCTGTGCGTTCAGTGACCGTTTACTATCCTTGGCAACATAGGTAATTTTATAAAGAAGTTCCGGATCAAAGCGGATACCGGTTTGAATTTTGTTTGTCGCCATGATAACACCTCACTAAAATTATGATAACAGTATAGCAACATATATGTTGAAATTATACAAACAAAGTGTTATCATATAGATGCGATGCATATTAAGGAGGTGAGACGATGTTTGAATTAACAGAAAAAATTGCACAGGCAAGCGCTTCTGAAATAGAAGAACTCTTAAATGCAGTACTGCAACGGTATTCTGTGTTGTTTCCTGATTGGGAGATAAGCACAATTTCTATACAAAAAAGCGCTGACCGGAATGAGCAGCTTGACCGGATGATCACAATGCTGCAAAATATGAAAAAATAAATTCTAAACTATCAACTCTCAATTTTCCGTTATTTCTCCATTATTTTCAAATAATTCTTGACATTT
>JAZSDE010000017.1:0-3254 GCA_045531015.1 Faecousia sp. | reverse complement strand
AACGCTGGTAACATTACTGGAGTTCAGGTCAATAATGTTCAGGTAGCTCAAGCTGGTTTCGGAGAATATGACACCGGGAATAACCAGAACAGAGCCGGTGATCAGGGTACCGATGGCGTTGGGGAAAATGTGCTTGAACATAATCCGGCTGTCTCTTGCGCCCAGGGTGCGGGCAACGAGAACATATTCCTGATTCTTAAACCGGTAGAACTGCATTCTGGTACGGCCAGCCATACCCGTCCAACCTGTTAGGAAGAAGGAAATAAACAGCACGACCATATGGGAAACATCCAGATGGTACTTAAGCAAGGTAATGACGATCATAAAGGGAATGGAGGAAAGCAATTCCACAAAACGCTCCATGATGATGTCGATCTTACCGCCGTAGTAGCCTTCAATGGCGCCGTAAACTGCGCCAACCAGCAGGTTCACAGTAGAAACGATGACTGCCAGAATGAAGGAGAAGCGAGCACCGCTGGACAGACGGACAAAGATGTCCTTGCCGTACTTATCTGCGCCGAAGATGTGAACAGGCTCAGTGATGCCGTCCTTGAGGCCTTCGGAGTGATGGTAGGCGTAGTAAGCCTTGCAGTCCACACGGACTTCCCAGATACCTTCCTTGTAGATGCCGTAGCTATAGAGCTTTTCGTCACCCTCGTGGTAAATGGTACTGGTGTACTGGTCGGTGCCATCGTCCAGCTTGTAGATGTTGATGAAGTCGCCGTTTTCGTCAAAAACGATCTCGGTCTTATTGCCGCCGCCAACCTTGGTCTTATACCAAATGTTGGGGTTTTTCTTATCCTGAACCATTTCAGGACGCTGTGCGGGATCGGTGATGGGCATCAGAACCTGAATACCGGTCCGGTCCTGATAAGCCTGCAGAGCCTTATACTGCTCGGTAGTCAGCTTTTCGAACTTTACACCGGCTGCGTTGTAGGTATCCATGCGGAAGCTGTAACGCAGTCTGGTCTTACCCATATACTTTTCTTCCACTTTCTCCACATCGCCAATAAAGACAGGGCGACCGGTTTCGATCTGGATAGCCAAGTATTCGTTGTAGTAAGCCTCACTCTGGACCATATCCTTACCGCCATCCCAGAAATGGATGCCGTTATCATAGAAGAACTGGATCTTGGGCAGAGCATATGCATAGTCCAGATCCTCGTAGGTAACGGAATAAGGGGTCAGCATAGGTCCAAAAACCGCAAAGAGAACCAGAAACGCAATGATGACTGCTGCAAAGATAGAGCCCTTATTCCGGGAGAAGCGGTGCAGTGCGTCCTGGAAATAGGACATGGGCTTTGTTTCCAGTTTTGTATCGTGGATATTGCCGTCGGTCTTGTGGAACTGGAACAGCTCGCTGGAGATCTTATAATCCTGGGCCTTCATTTATTTCGCCCCCATTCTGATTCTGGGATCAATGAAGCCATAGGACAGGTCGATAACAAGACCTGCGGCAAGGCCGATCGCCAGGTAGAAGCCGGACAGCAGCATAAAGAAATCGTAGTCGGGCGCATTGATGGAAGCAAGGTACAGACCACCAACGCCGGGGATGGAGAAGATTTTCTCTATGATGAGGGAGCCGGACATAACGGAAATAAACTCACCGATAATTGCGGGGAAAATAGGTACCATGGCGTTACGCATTGCGTGACGGACGGTAGCCTGGGGCTTGGTCAAGCCCTTGGTGCGGGCCAGGAGCATAAACTCACTGGTCAGAACTTCGGTCAGCTCTGCGCGGACGCCACGGGCGTAGCCGGCGATAGAACCGAAGGACATAGCAAGCACAGCCGGAATCATAGACACAAACATCTTTGCGTTGAAATAAAGATCCCAGTTAAAGGTTCCGGGAATATATTGATAGCCCTTATCCGGATAGGCTGCAACAATATCCGGCAGAGAACTTACTTGCATAGGGAGATTGCCGTACTTGAAGCACAGCAGATAAAGAAGCAACGATGCATAAACGAAGGATGGTACCGAAATGACCACCATAACAGCAGTACTGATCAAGTGGTCCTGCCACTTGTTCTTTTTCAAGGCCGCAAAAATACCCAATGCGATACCGATGGGAACCGCAAAAAGAGAAGAATAGATATTGATCAGAATCGTGGGAGGCAGCTTTTCAATAAAGATGTCCCAAACCTGGCGCAGACGGTATTCCGGAATGTTAACACAGATACCAAAGTCGCCATAGAGAACAATACGACGGACATAGAGATACAGCTGCTCAAGGATCGGCTTATCATAGCCTCTGGCCTCCAGCTGGATCTGAAGTTTCGTTGCATCCTCGCCGATACCAACGGTAGAGGTATCAACCGGAAGAAGCTTAATGAGCACAAAGCACATGACAATAATGATTGTAAACATAAGGAACATAAGGCCAATACGCTTACAGCAGTACTTGAACATATACATTTGTACACACTCCTTTCTCTGCAAAATAGCCGACAATGAGGGGATAGTCTTTCAACTATCCCCACAAAGTCGTTAGGATTTAAGACGATAAATTATTTGTAATCCAGAACGCCGTTATGAGCTGCAACTTCAGCTGCCCACTCAGCGTCGGTGAAGTTATACTTCATATACTTCATTCCGCCGTAGCTCATGAAGGTGTTGTACTCATAGGTGATGTAGTCAACCTTGTAGGACAGCAGAGAAGCGCTGAACTCGTTAGCGATAGGCACAGTGTAGTACATAGCCAGAACTTCGCGCTCCAGAGCTGCGATCAGCTGCAGTCTCTGAGACTCTTCAAGAGCATTGGAGCTGAAGTCGTACCTGCAGCCTTCGTTAGCATTCAGGCAGTCGTACCAATCCATCAGGGACATGGTGTCGGTGATGTCCTTGCCATCCTCGCCCTTAACGCCAACCATGGTGAAGGTCATCTGCTGAGCGCTGGTGTCCCATGCCTGAGAGTACATATAGTCGGGGCTCAGGTAAGCCAGCAGGAAGTAGCCGGGGTTCCAAGCAGCGCCGGTCCAACCGCCCAGACATACGTCGTATGCGCCGGAACGGAAGTCGTTTGCCCAAGTTGCACCCTTTTCAGCGGTGTTAACTTCCAGCTTGCCTTCCAGAGGAGTGCCTTCAGCCAGAACTGCCCAAGCAGCACTGATGAAGTTAACGTGACGCATGAAGGTCTCGGAAACAACGGAGGAACCGAAGGTCAGAACGACCTTGTCGCCTTCCTTGATGTCGCCAGCGGCCTTAGCTTCGTTGTAAGCGTTGGTCAGGAGCTTGCGAGCCTCTTCCAAATT